>NZ_JBEOTD010000010.1:0-32171 GCF_040426375.1 Streptomyces sp. NPDC096012 | reverse complement strand
AGAAGCCCGGGCGGCGAGATGGTCCGGGCCCTCAGCCCACCCCCACCCCCACCCCCGGCAGGAGCCGAACGGCCGGAGCCGGGCGGCCGGGGTGGCCTGGGCCGTCAGCCCACTCCCACCTCGTGCAGCACCTGGCGCACGCCTTCGTGCGTCACGCCGTGGTCCGCCAGCACCTCGGCCGCCACCCCCGGTCGGGCCGTGAGCGCCAGCAGCAGGTGCTCGTCCCCGATGTACCGGTCGTGGCGGGCGAGGGCGATCCGCAGTGACCTCTGCAGCGTCTCCTTCGCGTCCCGGCCGAAGCTCGGACGGCGCCCCGTCCACCAGGCCCGTTCCTTCCGGTCGCGGGACATCGCCCCGACGCCGTGCACCTCCTCGACCCGGGCCACGATCTCCGACACGTCGATGCCCAGCCCGGCCAGTGCGTCCGCCTCGGCCCGGGTCAGCCCGGCACGCCGTCGCGCCTCCGCCAGGGCTCGCCGCACGCTTTCCCGGCGCTCCGTCAGCCCGAGGGCGGACAGCGCGAAGGACGCGCGACCGCCCTCACGGTCGAGCAGGGCCAGCAGCAGATGCTCGGCGTCGACGATCTGCGCCCCACTGCCGTGGGCATAGCCGACCGCTTCCTCGACCACGGCCCGGGCATCCTTGGTGAACCTCTCGAACATCAACGCCTCCCGTACTTCTTGTGCACGGCCTGCCTGCTGACACCCAGTTCCGCGGCGATCTCCTGCCACGACCAGCCCTGATTGCGCGCACTGCGCACCTGTACCGCTTCCAGCTGCTCCAGCAGGCGCCGCAGCGCGGCCACGGCCTGGAGCCCGACCCGCGGGTCACGGTCGCCGGCACGCTCGGCGAGATCGGTTGCCTCCGTCATGCTGTCAATTTACGTTGACACTCCTTCGCATGTCAACCATGGTTGACATGCCGGGCGCGGAAAAGGCGGGCCCGGCACCCGGGCCCGCCTGAGGATTCCCGCCGGCCCGAAAGAGGGCCCGGGGGGGGGTCAGGAGGTGGTGAGCACGATCTTCCCGAACTGCTCCCCGGAGGCGAGCCGTTCGAAGCCCTCACGGGCCCGGTCCAGCGGCAGCTCCTCGTCGATCACGGGCCGCACCCCGGTCGCGGCGCAGAAGGAGAGCAGGTCCTCCAGCTCCTCCTTGGTGCCCATGGTCGACCCGACGACCTTCAGCTCCAGGAAGAAGATCCGGGTCAGCTCGGCGTGCGAGGGCCGGTCCCCGCTGGTGGCGCCCGAGATGACGATCGTGCCGCCCGGCCGGAGGGACTTCACCGAGTGGGACCAGGTGGCGGCACCCACGGTCTCGATGACGGCGTCCACCCGCTGCGGCAGCCGCGCTCCCGTCTCCACCGCCTCGACGGCACCGAGCTCCAGGGCCCGCTTCCGCTTCGCCTCGTCCCGGCTGGTGGCGAAGACCCGCAGCCCCGCGGCCTTGCCGAGCACGATCGCGGCCGTGGCGACGCCGCCGCCCGCCCCCTGCACGAGGACCGAGTCACCGGGCCGTACCCCGGCGTTGGTGAACAGCATCCGGTAGGCCGTCAGCCACGCGGTCGGCAGGCAGGCGGCCTCGGCGAAGGACAGCTCCTTCGGCTTCGGCAGGACGTTCCAGGTCGGTACGGCTACCTGCTCGGCGAAGGTGCCCTGGTAGCGCTCGGTGAGGATGGAGCGCGGCTCCTTGGGGCCGACGCCGTGCCCGGTCTGGCCGATGACGGAGTGCAGGACGACCTCGTTGCCGTCCTCGTCGATGCCGGCGGCGTCGCAGCCGAGGATCATCGGCAGCCGGTCCTCCGGCAGGCCGACGCCCCGCAGGGACCAGAGGTCGTGATGGTTGAGGGAAGCGGCCCGCACGGTGACGGTGCTCCAGCCGGGACGGGCCTCGGGAGCCGGACGCTCTCCCAACTCGAGGCCGGTGAGCGGCTGGTCGCGGTCGATTCGGGCGGCGTAGACAGCGAACATGGCTCGACGATAGGTCGGCCGTCCGGCCGGCGGAACCGCGGGGCCCTGTGACACATGCCCTCTTGCGCGAGGGCACCCTTGCGGCGCAGCCCCGCCGCGGCCGGGCGCAGCCCCACCGCGGCCGGCCCACCGACCGGTCCGCAGGCCCCCCGGAACCATCCGGTCGGTGGCCGGAAGCACCCGGCCGATTGCCGTGAGCCGAAAAAAACGGCCCCGTCCGTCCGGACGGGGCCATGGGGGGACGGTCAGCGGCGCGCCACGCCCTCGGCACGCGCGGCCGCGGCCACCGCCGCGGTCACGGCGGGGGCGACCCGGTCGTCGAACGGCGACGGGATCACGTAGTCGGCGGCGAGATCGTCACCGACCACCGAGGCCAGCGCCTCCGCCGCGGCGATCTTCATCCCCTCCGTGATCCGCGTGGCCCGCACCTGCAGCGCGCCCGCGAAGATCCCGGGGAAGGCCAGCACGTTGTTGATCTGGTTCGGGAAGTCCGAGCGCCCGGTGGCGACGACCGCCGCGTACTTGTGCGCGACGTCCGGGTGCACCTCGGGGTTCGGGTTGGCCATCGCGAAGACGAAGGCACCCTCCGCCATGGAGGCCACGGCCTCCTCCGCGACCGTGCCGCCGGAGACGCCGATGAAGACGTCGGCGCCCGCGAGGGCGTCCTCCAGCGAGCCGCTGAGGCCGGCCTTGTTGGTGAAGGAGGCCAGCTCGCTCTTGACCGGCGTCAGGTCCGCACGGCCGGCCGACACGACGCCCTTGCGGTCCGCCACGGCCACGTCGCCGATGCCGGCCTCGACCAGCATCTTGGCGATGGCCACTCCGGCCGCGCCGGCGCCCGAGATGACGGCCCGCAGCTGCCCGATCTCGCGCCCGCTGAGCCGCGCCGCGTTCCGCAGCGCCGCGAGCGTCACGACGGCCGTACCGTGCTGGTCGTCGTGGAAGACCGGGATGTCCAGGCGCTCCTGCAGCCGGCGCTCGATCTCGAAGCACCGGGGCGCCGAGATGTCCTCCAGGTTCACTCCGCCGAAGGAGGGAGCGAGCCGGACCACGGTCTCGATGATGTCGTCCACGTCCGTGCAGGCGAGCGCGATCGGCACCGCGTCGACACCGCCGAACTGCTTGAACAGGATCGCCTTGCCCTCCATCACGGGGAGGGAGGCCTCGGGACCGATGTCCCCGAGCCCCAGCACGGCGGTGCCGTCGGTGACGACGGCGACCACGGAGGACTTCCAGGTGTAGTCGTTGACCAGCTCCGGCTGCTCAGCGATCGCGGTGCACACGCGCGCGACACCGGGCGTGTACGCGAGGGAAAGGTCGTCCTTGTCGCGGATCGGCACGGTGGCCTGCACGGCCATCTTGCCGCCGCGGTGCAGCGCGAACGCCGGATCGAAGGAATCGAGGGGCTCGGCCCCGCCGTCCTGGTCCGTGCCGCCGTCGCTGCGAGGATTGACGATCTCCGCTGCCACTTTGTTTTACCCCTTAGCTATGCATGGTTTGAGGGTCGACCACTCCTGGTGAGGGGTGGGCGGGCACCGCGCACGGCTCGATTGCGGATACGTACGAGCACATACGCGACGGGCGCGCCGCACACGCGCCCTGAGCCCCGGATGAGGGGTGTAAAGAACCTTCTTACCGGACGGACGGCGCTCACGACGAGTCCAATAGGTGCAAGGTCACATCTGGAGACCAGAACCGCCCCACGTGGACGACACGGAGCCGGCGCGAGCACGACACTCTTGTGACTCGCCGGTAGCCGGGCCATGTTGCACGGCACGCACAACTGTCGACCACATCGTGAGACAGCCCGAAGATTTTCCGGCCGGCGAGGGAGATTTCCGCAGATCTGCGGCTCTCAAGTCCCCTTAGTCACGGGACCTGACGGGACACGGGGGTCACCCGTTATCCGATTTTGACATATCGAGTCGCCTGATTGGCGTAGTCCGAATGGCAGGATGCCGTAAACCCACGAGGTCGCGGCACCCGATGGTGTGTGCTGTCGTCGACCCAACGGCATCTCCACTCCCTTCCGCCGGAGGAACCACCATGACCGCAAGCTCCACCCGTCGTACGACCGCTCGCACCCGGACTGCCGCGGTCGGTGCGATCGCGGTCGCCGGCGCCCTGATCCTCACCGGCTGCGGTGACCAGACGGACAAGGGCAACGCCGCCGGTCCCGGCTCGTCGGCCGCCGCTCCGCTCGCCGGCAAGCTCCCCGCGGACATCAGGAAGGCCGGCGTCATCAAGGTCGGCTCCGACATCGCGTACCCGCCGGTCGAGTACATGCAGGGCGGCAAGCCCGTGGGCATCGACCCGGACATCGCGGACGCCCTCGGCAAGCAGCTGGGCGTCACGTTCGACTTCCAGAACGGCAAGTTCGACCAGCTCATCGTGGGTCTGCAGAGCGGCCGGGCCAAGGCGATCATGTCGGCGATGAACGACACGAAGGACCGTCAGAACGGCATCGACTCGGAGTCGGGGAAGAAGGTCGGCAACGGCGTCGACTTCGTCGACTACTTCACCGCCGGCACCTCGATCCTCGTCCAGAAGGGCAACCCCAAGGGCATCAAGACCCTGGACGACCTGTGCGGCAAGGTCGTGGCGCTGCAGCGCGGCACCACCTCCGAGGGCATCGCCAAGGCGCAGAACGCGAAGTGCAAGAAGGACGGCAAGCCGGCGATCAACCTGCAGACCTTCGACACCGACCCCGAGGCGCTGCTCCGGCTGAAGCAGGGCGCGTCCGTCGCCGACCTGAACGACTTCCCCGTCGCGGCCTACAACGCCAAGACCTCCGGCGGCGGCAAGGACTTCGAGGTGGTCGGCGAGCAGATCGAGGCCGGCCCGTACGGCATCGCGGTCAGCAAGGGCGACACCCAGCTGCGCGACGCGATCCAGGCCGCCGTGAACGCGATCATCAAGAACGGCGAGTACCGGAAGATCCTCGAGAAGTGGAACGTCACGCAGGGCGCGGTCACCGAGGCGAAGATCAACGGCGGCTCCTGAAGCAGGCTCGAGGAGACTGAAGGGCTGTCACTGTGACTGACACGGTCGACAAGACTCCGGCGCCATCGGTGCCGCCGGAGCAGATCAAGGCCATTCCGGTGCGCCACTACGGCCGCTGGGTGGCGGGCGCCGCCGTCATCGCCGTCCTGGTGCTGATCGGCATCGCCTTCTCGAACGCCAAGATCAACTACGGCATCATCCCGGACTACGTCACCGACGGGACGATTCTGTCCGGCGTGTGGCACACGCTGTACATCTCGGTGCTCGCGATGGTCCTGGGTCTGGCCCTCGGCATCGTCCTCGCGGTGATGCGGATGTCCTCGAACCCGGTGACCAGCACCGTCGCCTGGGCGTACATCTGGCTCTTCCGCGGCACCCCGGTGCTGGTGCAGCTGCTGCTCTGGTACAACATCTCGCTCATCTTCCCCATCCTCAACCTGGGGTTCTACAAGGACGAGATGAACCAGGTGATGACCCCGTTCCTGGCGGCTCTGCTGGGACTCGGTCTGAACGAGGCTGCGTACATGTCCGAGATCGTCCGGGCCGGCATCCAGTCGGTGGACGAGGGACAGACCGAGGCCGCGCACGCGCTGGGCATGACGCAGAGCCGGACGCTGCGGCGCGTGATCCTGCCGCAGGCGATGCGGGTGATCGTGCCGCCGACCGGCAACGAGTTCATCAACATGCTGAAGACGTCCTCGCTCGCCTACTCGGTGCAGTTCCCCGAACTCCTCAAACGCTCCACGGACATCTCCAGCACCTCGCTGGCGGTCGTGGAGATGTACTTCGTGGCCTCCATCTGGTACCTGATCCTGACCACGATCTTCAGCATCGGCCAGTACTACCTGGAGCGCCGTTACGCCCGCGGCTCGACGCGCAGCCTGCCGCCGACCCCGTTCCAGCGGCTGAAGAAGAACCTCCGCCTGTTCGGTTCGTTCCGGCGCCCGGAGGTGGCCCGATGAGCAGTCTCAGCAAGGACATCACCCCGAGCGGCGGCGGACCGATGGTCAAGGCCGAGGGCGTGCACAAGTCGTTCGGCCTGGCGCACATCCTCAAGGGCATCGACCTGGAGGTGAACCCGCGCGAGGTGTTCTGCCTGATCGGCCCGTCCGGCTCCGGCAAGTCCACCTTCCTGCGGTGCATCAACCACCTGGAGAAGATCAGCGCCGGCCGGCTGTACGTCGACGGCGACCTGGTCGGCTACCGGCAGAAGGGCGACAAGCTTTACGAGCTGAAGGAGCGGGAGGTCGCGGCGCAGCGGCGGGACATCGGCATGGTGTTCCAGCGTTTCAACCTCTTCCCGCACATGACGGCTCTGGAGAACGTCATGGAGGCGCCGGTCCAGGTGAAGCACGAGACCAGGGCGGCAGCCCGGGAGCGTGCCGAGCGTCTGCTGGACCGGGTCGGACTCGGCCCGCGCAAGGGCCACTACCCCGCGCAGCTGTCCGGCGGACAGCAGCAGCGGGTGGCCATCGCCCGTGCGCTGGCGATGCAGCCGAAGCTGATGCTCTTCGACGAGCCGACCTCGGCACTGGACCCGGAACTGGTCGGCGAGGTGCTCGACGTGATGCGGGACCTGGCCGAGGACGGTATGACGATGATCGTCGTCACGCACGAGATGGGCTTCGCGCGTGAGGTCGGCGACTCGCTGGTGTTCATGGACGACGGCGTGGTGGTCGAGTCCGGCCACCCGCGCGAGGTCCTGACCAATCCCCAGCACGAGCGGACCAGGTCGTTCCTGTCGAAGGTCCTCTGACCCCCGAGGAGTCGAACGGGCCGGGGCGGAAGGGAGACTCCCTTCCGCCCCGGCCCGTTTCCTCTCGATCCCGGAGGAACGGCGCCCGATGCGTATCTGCCGGAACCGAAGGCCGTTCCCGGCGCCGCCCCGCCCGGGGCCACCGTTCCCGGCGGCGCCGTTCCCGCTCCGCCCGGGGCCGCCGTTCTTGGCGGCGCCGTTCCCGCTCCGCCTGGGGCCGCCGTTCCCGCTCCGCACGGGGCCGCCGTTCCCGGCGGCGGCCTGCCCGAGGCCGCCGTTCCCGCCCCGCCCGGCCGCCGTTCCCGCTCCGCCCGGGGCGGCCGTTCTCACCCCGCCCCGCCGGAAGCGGCCGGCCCTACTTGAGTGCCAGCAGCAAGGTGTCCGACGGGGAGCACCACACCGGCCGGGCCTCACCGAACCCCTGCTCCCGCAGGGTCCGCGCATGCCATGCCGGCGACGGCGTGTCCCCGTCCGCGTGCTCGCCGTAGATCTCGAAGCGGCGGGCGGTCGGTCCGGCGAGGACGGGGTCCTCGGCCGCCACCTGCCACCACTCGGCCCAGTCCAGGGCGCCGTTCCGCCTGGCCTGATCCATGCGGGCGCGGCGCTGGGCGCGCTCGGCCTCGTTGATCCGGGGCGTCGTCTCGTCGATCATGTGGTCCGCGTTCATGAAGACGCCGCCGGCCCGGACGAGTTCCGCGACCTGACCGTAGAGGGCCGTGAGGGGTTCGCTGTGCAGCCAGTGCAGGGCCGTGGCGGTCAGGACGGCGTCGTAGGAGTCGTACGGCAGCTTCGCCGGCCAGCCGGGGTCCTTCAGGTCGGCGGTGACGAAGGAGACCCGGTCGTCGCCCTCGAAGGTGCCGCGCGCGATGGCGAGCAGGGCCGGGTCGAGGTCGACACCGGTACTGGTGGCCTGGGGGAACCGGGCCAGCAGCCGGGCGCTGATGCTGCCGGTGCCGCACGCCAGGTCGAGGACGCGCGGTGCGGTGCCGACGAGTGCCTCGACCATGTCGAGCATGATCCGGAAGCGGTCCTCGCGATCCGGCATGTACCACTCCTGCTGCCGGTCCCAGCTCTCCTGCCAGGCCGCCCAGTCGGTTCCGGTGCTCGTGGTCATGGAACCTCTCTCCCCTCGCCGCGCGTAATACCCTGGATTGACGACCGGCTGTTACCCGACCGCAGACACGACCATAGAGCGCCTCCGTAAGGACTACAAGTGGAACTGGCCTATTACTCGGATTACGCCGTCCGCCTCGTCAACAGCGAGGAACCGGTCCGGGGCAAGGACTCCCTGACCTCGGTCGAGGCCGTCCGCGATCTCTTCGGCGCCAACGCGTCGGCGGCCCGCCGCGCCACCGACGGCGACGTCACCCGCTTCCGTTCCGTCCGGGCCCGGCTGCGCGCGGTCTTCGAGGCGGCCGACCAGGGCGACGAGACCCTCGCGGTGGACCTGCTGAACTCGCTGCTGCTGGAGTTCCCGGTGAGCCCGCAGATCTCCGGGCACGACCACCGCGACGAGGACGACCGGCCCCTGTGGCACATGCACCTGGCCGACCACCCGTCCAACGCCACCGCGGGCTACGCGGCGATCGCGGCGATGGGGCTGGCCTTCCACCTGACCGAGTACGGCGTGGACCGCCTCGGTCTGTGCGAGGCGTCGCCGTGCCGCAACGCCTACCTCGACACCTCCACCAACCGCTCCCGCCGCTACTGCTCCGACCGCTGCGCGACCCGCGCCAACGTGGCCGCCTACCGGGCCCGCAAGCGCCTGGAGGCCGACCGGTCGGAGAACAGCGGCCTCGCGGCCGAGAGCGCCCAGCGGGCCAGCGTCAGCGGCGAGCGCTGACCGGTGGGCCGGGGCCGGTACCTGAACCACGCCTTGCCGAGGACGAGTTCGTCCGGCACGACCCCGTAGTCGGTACTGTCCCCACCCGCGTAGGGATTGTCCCCGAGCACCCACCAGCCGCCCTCGCGCCGCTCCACGGCCCGCTTGACGACCAGCAGGTCCTGCTGGAACGGGTGCCGCAGGACCACCACGTCCCCCGGTCGGACGACGGCCCCGTACTGCAGCAGCAGCCGGTCGCCGTGCTGGAGCGTGGGCGCCATCGAAGGGCCCGTGACCTCGGCCAGCCCCAAGGGCGCCACGGCCCTCCCCCGCTCGGTGTCCTGCGACAGCTCCGGCATCCCGGCACCTCCCCGGTCCGTTCCTCCACCAGTCTCAGTCTGACCCTGGACTTTTGCCCTAAGCCCTAGGGGGCACCCGAGAAATCGCCTTGCTCAGGGAGTAATGTCGCACCTGAGAAGACGATCACGAGGAAGGAATGCTCCATGCTTTCCCGCCTGTTTGCCCCCAAGGTCAAGGTCAGCGCCCACTGCGACCTGCCCTGCGGCGTGTACGACCCGGCCCAGGCCCGCATCGAGGCGGAGTCGGTCAAGGCTGTCCAGGAAAAGATGGCCGGCAACGACGACCCCCACTTCCAGACGCGTGCCACCGTCATCAAGGAGCAGCGCGCGGAGCTCGCCAAGCACCACGTCTCCGTGCTCTGGAGCGACTACTTCAAGCCCCCGCACTTCGAGAAGTACCCCGAGCTGCACCAGCTGGTCAACGACACCCTGAAGGCTCTCTCGGCCGCCAAGGCGTCCACCGACCCGGCGACGGGCCAGAAGGCGCTGGACTACATCGCCCAGATCGACAAGATCTTCTGGGAGACCAAGAAGGCGTGACCTTCCACGCCTCCTGACCTGCGGTCCCCATCGCAGCGTCCCTTGGCCGCACCCGGTCCCGGGCCCGCCGTACACGGCGGATCCCACGGCCCGGGTGCGGCCTTCTCGCGTCCGGCCACGGGCGCCCGGTGGAACCGCGGCGCGATCAGGCGGAGCCCGTACGCCGGCACCTCCCCGCACGCGCCCGGGATGCCGCCCGAGGCGACCTGGACACGCGGAGGCGATCCGGCCGAGCCGGAGACCCCCCGGCACCGAGTCCCGGCGGGCGCGGGCGGAGGGCCGGTGGGCGAGGTGGACGGCGACCAGGGCCGTCGGACCGCAGGGGCCGTGTGGTGCGGTCCTGTGCGAGGCTGGGGCAATGACCGTCCTTGAGGACCTCAGACGGCTGCGCCGGGTGCGCGACCGGATGGACCGCGACTACGCCGAGCCGCTCGACATGACCGAGCTGGCCCGCGACGCCCTGATGTCCGCCGGCCACTTCCAGCGCAGCTTCCGCAAGGCCTTCGGCGAGACGCCGTACAGCTATCTGATGACCCGCCGGATCGAGCGGGCCAAGGCACTGCTGCGCCGTGGCGACCTCACCGTGACCGAGGTGTGCATCGCCGTCGGCTGTACCTCCCTGGGCTCCTTCAGCTCCCGCTTCACCGAGCTGGTCGGCGAGACACCGAGCGCCTACCGGGCCCGTGACCACGAGCCGAGCGCGGTGATCCCGTCCTGCGTGGCCCGTACGTTCACCCGCCCGCGCCGCCGGCCGTACTGAACCGACTCTCGCGCGGAGCGCACCGAAGCGGCCTAGCGTGGCCCCATGGACGTGAAACTCAAGCAGTGCTTCATCGCGGTGGACGACCACGACAAGGCCTTGTCCTTCTACCGTGACGTGCTCGGCCTGGAGGTCCGCAACGACGTGGGCTTCGAGAACATGCGGTGGGTGACCATGGGTTCACCCCTCCAGCCGGACGTGGAGATCGTGCTGGAGCCGCCCGGCGCGAACCCGGACGCCTCCCCCGCCGACCGGCAGGCGATGGCCGAGCTGCTCGCCAAGGGCATGCTGCGCGGCGTCATCTTCACCACCGAGGACTGCGACGCGCTCTACGAGCGGGTGCGGGAATCCGGAGCGGACGTGCTGCAGGAGCCGACGGACCAGCCGTACGGGGTGCGGGACTGCGCGTTCCGCGACCCGGCGGGCAACCAACTGCGCTTCCTGCAGCGCCCCGCGGAGTGAAGCCCGCGGCTCGCCCGAACCCCGCGGCGAGCGGGAGGAGTTCCGGCCCCGGCATGTCCGTCCGACCGGCCGGGGCTCCGGCCCCGGCCTGGGTGCGGGTCACGCTGTGCGGCGCCGGCCCTGCGGCCCGTCACCCCCAGGGTTCCACGTCCACCACGGCGTCGACCGGCACCGGCCCGTACACGTGCGGGAACTCCTCTCCGCCCGGCCGCACCGCCTCGTACTTCACCGGAACCCCGACCCGGGCCGGGTCGACGACCAGGACGACCAGTTCGTCCGGGCCGGCGTAGTCGCCGTAGAGAAGCTCCGCGACACGCGGGAGCTGCTCACGGGTGGAGAAGTGGATGAAGCCCTCCTCGACGAGCGTGCGGCCACGGGTGGACATCTCGTAGGTGCCGCGTTCGTGCGCGGCTTCCCAGAGGGCGCGTTCGGTGACATGGAAGATGCGGGGCAGTTTCGGCATGTGCCCACGCTACGGCGGCGTCCCGGCGCGGCGCGTCCACGGGCGGCGCTTTCCCGACACACGCATCCCGCGCGCCTCCCGGTTCGCCTACCGGCGCTCACCTTCCCGGTCCGCTTCCCGGGTTCACCTCCCGGTCCGCTTCCCGCCGTCACTGCCCGGCGGGTTCCTCGGGCTGGTGCCGCTCGGGCGGATCGGCGGGCGGGGCGGCGGCAGCGGTGCCGGGACCGGCCGCGCAGTCGGGGTTGCGGCACGGGCCGGGGCCCCACACCGGCACCCAGGCGCCCAGGGTCTTGTGCCGCCGTACGACGGTCTCGACGCGCTGTCCGCAGACGGGACAGACGGATTCCTCCCTGTCCATCTCCTCAGGGTAGAGCGACCCCGCCCTCGGTGCTTCCCGGCGCACCCCGGCACGCCCGGCGCTTCCTCGCGCCGGGCCGGGGCACGAACGCCGCGGCGCTCAACCGCTGCGCCGGGTCACGAACTCGGCGAGCGCCAGCAGACCGCCAGGGTGCGGGCGCCCTCCAGCAGCGCCGCCGCCTCCTGTCCGTCGGGTGGTCCGGCGGTGCCGTCGCCGGTCCGCGCCCGTGGCACCCCCGGCGGGCCGGCGGGCGGCACGCCGGGGGAACGCTGTTCCGTCTCCGTCATGTACTCGGCCATGCCTCTCCCGCGCGGTGCGCGCGGGCACCGGCGGCGCGGGCCCGGCCGGACGCGTGGGCCGGGGGTGCGCCCGCCCCGGCGGGCGGGGACGCCGCCGTGACGCTCGCAGACGTCACCTCCACCGGCCGATCTCGACGTTCTCCAGCACGCCGAGCGCGTCGGGCACCAGGACGGCGGCCGAGTAGTAGGCGGTCACCAGGTACTTGATGACGGCCTGCTCGTTGATGCCCATGAACCGGACGGACAGGCTCGGCTCGATCTCGTCCGGGATGCCGGACTGCCTGAGGCCGATGACACCCTGGTCCGCCTCCCCGGTACGCATGGCGATGATGGAGGTCGTCCGGGCCTCGCTGATCGGGATCTTGTTGCACGGGTAGATCGGCACACCGCGCCAGGTGGGGATGCGGTTGCCGGCCACGTCGACCGTCTCGGGGACCAGGCCCCGCTTGTTCAGCTCGCGCCCGATCGCGGCGATGGCACGCGGGTGGGCCAGGAGCAGCTTGGTGCCCCGCCGGCGGCTGAGCAGTTCGTCCAGGTCGTCCGGGCCGGGCACGCCGTCGTGCGGCTGGATCCGCTGGTCGTACTCGCAGTTGTTGAGGAGACCGAACTCCCGGTTGTTGACCAGCTCGTGCTCCTGGCGCTCTTTGAGCGCCTCGACCGTGAGCCGCAGCTGCTGCTCGGTCTGGTTCATCGGCTGGTTGTACAGGTCGGCCACCCGGGAGTGGATGCGCAGCACGGTCTGGGCGATGCTCAGTTCGTACTCGCGGGGCCGGGGCTCGTAGTCCACGAAGGTGTGCGGGATGTCGGGCTCGCCGGAGTGGCCGGCCGCCAGGGCGACTTCCTTCTCCCCGTACTTGTTCGTCCGCTGCTCGGGGACCGCGCGCACCTCCTCGAGGTGCTCCCGCAGTGAGTCGGAGCGCTCCGCCACCTGCTCGAAGTCCTGCCGGCTGAGGATCAGCACGGTGGTCGCGGTGTCCGCGCGGACGGTGTACTCCCAGATGGCGTCCGGGTCGACCAGCGACTGCTCGCCGAAGTAGGCGCCGTCGGCGAGCACGCCGAGGACCGCGTCGTCGCCGTAGGGGCCGGTGCCGACCTTCTCGACCCTTCCGTGTGCGAGCAGGTACACCTCGTCGGTCTGGTTGCCGAAGTCGGCGATCACCTCTCCGGGCGCGAACTCGTGCTGGCGGCAGCGCCGGGCCAGCTCGGTCAGCACCTCCTCGTCCTCGTACGACCGCAGGGCCGGCAGCTCACCCAGCTCGGCCGGGATGACCTCCACCTGGTCCCCGGTCTTCACGAAGGTGATGCGGCCGTCACCCACGGCGTACGTCAGGCGCCGGTTCACCCGGTAGGTGCCGCCCTGGACGTCCACCCAGGGGAGCGTGCGCAGCAGCCAGCGGGAGCTGATCTCCTGCATCTGCGGAACGGACTTGGTGGTGGTGGCCAGGTTCCGCGCCGCCGCCGTCCCGAGGGACTGCTGTGGCTTGCCCTGCTCCGTGCGGACCTCTTCGCCTACCGACATAAGGAAACGCCCTCCCGTGTCTGCCCGGCGCCGTATCGCACACCGGTCTCGCAGACGAGGCTTCCATCACGGATCGTGCACTCGCCATTACCCGAAAGAGCGGGAATGGATCATCACACGAGTGGGCAGAAAGAGGGATCCCGTCCGGTGACGTCCTCGATGCCCGACCTGTCCGGATCGGCTCGCACAGTGTGCGAACGATGTGGCCGGACACGTCCGGTTTCGGTAGAAGCTGCGGTACGAGCGGGCCGCGACCGGCGGCCACCGGGCACGAAGGAGTCGGCCATGGCCCCACCCATGTCCGCGAGCGCATTCCTGGACGCGCTGAGGGCGGAGGGCGGCACGGTCGTCGAGGTCGGCGACTGGCAGCACCACAACCGCAACCACAAGGGTCCCTGGGGCCCCGTTCACGGCGTGATGATCCACCACACGGTGACCCAGGGCAGCGCGCACACGGTGGAGATCTGCCGCGCCGGCCACGCGTCGCTGCCCGGCCCGCTGTGCCACGGCGTGATCACCAAGGACGGCACGGTCCACCTCGTCGGCTACGGCCGCGCCAACCACGCCGGCCTGGGCGACGACGAGGTCCTGCGCGCGGTCATCGCCGAGAAGGGTCTGCCGGTGGACAACGAGGCGAACACCGACGGCAACCGGTACTTCTACGGCTTCGAGTGCGAGAACCTGGGCGACGGCGAGGACCCCTGGCCCCCGGGGCAGCTGGACGCGATCGTGCGGGCCGCGGCCGCGGTGTGCCGGTGGCACGGCTGGACGGAACGGTCGGTCATCGGCCACCTGGAGTGGCAGCCGGGGAAGGTGGATCCGCGCGGGTTCACGATGGCATGGCTGCGAGAGCGCGTCGCGGAGCGCCTCAAGGGATAGCGCCGCGAGGCGCCGGGCGGGGCACCGCAAGGACGGTCCCCGGCAGCACCGCGAGGACCGTCCCCCGCTCATCGCGGGGACCGTCCCCCGGGGCGGCACGAGGTCGCGGGCGACAATGGGTGCGTGACCAGCACCGTCCCGCTCTCCCCCCGCCTCCCCTCCCCCCTCCAGGAGGTGTGCGACGACCGTTTCGGCCGGCGCGGTCTGCGGCTGCTGCTCAAGCGGGACGATCTGATCCACCCGGAGCTGATCGGCAACAAGTGGCGCAAGCTGGTGCCCAACATAGAGGCGGCCGCGGGGCGCCCGCTGGTCACCTTCGGCGGCGCCTACTCGAACCACCTGCGGGCCACCGCCGCCGCGGGCCGCCTGCTCGGCTTCCCGACGGTCGGCGTGGTCCGCGGCCAGGAGCTGGCCGACCGCCCCCGCAACCCCTCGCTGGCCCGGTGCGCCGCCGACGGCATGCGGTTGCACTTCGTGGACCGGGCCACGTACCGGCGCAAGACCGAGCCGCCGGTCCTGGCCGGCATCCTGCGGGCGGTGGGCGCCGAGGCGGCCTACGTCGTCCCGGAGGGCGGCAGCAACGCCGAGGCCGCGCGCGGGTGCCGCGCCCTGGGCGGGGAACTGCGCGGCGCGGCCGACGTCGTGGCGGTCGCCTGCGGCACCGGCGGCACGCTCGCCGGGCTGGCCGCCGGGCTGGCGCCGGACCAGCGCGCCCTCGGCGTTCCCGTCCTCAGGGGCGGCTTCCTGGAGGCCGGCGTACAGGCCCTGCAGGAACGCGCCTTCGGCGCCCGCACCGGCTCCTGGTCGCTCGACGAGCGCTTCCACTTCGGCGGTTACGCCCGCACGCCACCCGAACTCGAGGCGTTCGCACAGGACTTCGAGGCCCGTCACGGCCTGCCCGTCGAACGTCTCTATGTCGCCAAGTTGCTGTACGGACTGACCGTTCTCGCGGGCGAGGGCGCCTTCTCGCGGGGGACGACGATCGCCGCGGTCGTCACCGGCCGGCCGTTCCCGTCGCCGCCCGGCGGACGGGAGTCGCCGGACGGACCCTAGACGGCCTCCCGGTAGGCCGCCGCCTCCTCCAGGTCCAGCCGGCGCAGCAGGACCCGCAGCATCTCGTCGTCGATGTAGCGCAGATCGCGGAGCCGGACGAAGACCTCGCGCTCGGAGCTGATCATCTCCCGGGACAGCCGGCGGTAGGTGTCGTCCACGGACTCGCCGGTCACCGGGTTGGCCTGGCCGAGGCGCTCCCAGACGGAGTTGCGGCGGCTCTCCAGGACCTGGCGCAGCCGGTCGGCGAGCGGCGGGGGAAGGCTGTTGCGCTCGTCGGCGAGGAGTTCGTCCAGGCGGCCCTCGGCGGCTCGGGAGGCCTGCGCCTGGGCGTTGGCCTCGGCGAGCGTCTCGGCCTGCCGGTCGCGGCCGGGGAACTTCAGCAGACGGATCAGCGGGGGCAGGGTCAGTCCCTGGACGACCAGTGTGCCGATGACGGTGGTGAAGGTCAGGAACAGGATCAGGTTGCGCTGCGGGAAGGGCCGGCCGCCGTGCACGGTGAGGGGGATGGAGAAGGCGATGGCCAGGGAGACCACGCCCCGCATGCCGGCCCACGAGGTGACCATCGCGCCCCGCCAGGTGGGGTCCTCCTCGCGTTCGCGGACGCGTCTGGACAGCAGCCGGGGCAGGAGGGTCGTCGGGTAGACCCACACGAACCGGGTCACGACGACGACCAGGAAGAGCACGACGGCGTACCCGGCGGCCAGCGCGCCCTCGTACGCGCCGAGCCCCTTGAGGACGACCGGCAGCTGCAGTCCGATCAGGGCGAAGACCGCCGACTCCAGGATGAAGGCGACCATCTTCCACACCGCCTCCTCCTGGAGCCGGGTGGCGAAGTCGACCTCCCACGCGCGGTGTCCCAGATAGAGGGCGACGACCACCACGGCGAGGACTCCGGAGGCGTGCACCTGCTCGGCGACTCCGTAGGCGACGAACGGGATGAGCAGGGAGAGGGTGTTCTGCAGGAGGGGTTCCCTGAGGTGGGTGCGCAGCCAGTGCAGGGGCGCCATGAGGACGAGTCCCACACCGACGCCACCCACCGCCGCGATCAGGAACTCGACGACTCCGCCCGCCCAGGTCGCGCCCGCGCCGACGGCCGCGGCCAGGGCGACCTTGTAGGCGGTGATCGCGGTGGCGTCGTTCAGCAGGGACTCGCCCTGCAGGATCGTGGTGATGCGGGACGGCAGCCCGACCCGCCGGGCGACCGCCGTGGCGGCCACCGCGTCCGGGGGTGCCACGACCGCGCCCAGCACCAGCGCGGCGGTCAGCGGCAGCCCGGGGATGATCAGGTAGGCGACCCAGCCGACGGCGAAGGTCGCGAACAGCACGTACCCCACCGACAGCAGCGCCACCGGTCTGAACTGGGCGCGCAGGTCCAGGTAGGAGCTGTCGCTCGCCGAGGTGTAGAGCAGCGGGGGCAGCAGCAGCGGCAGGACCACGTCGGGATCGAGGGTGTAGTCGGGGATCCCGGGGACGAAGGAGACCACCAGGCCGGCCGCCACCAGGAGCAGCGGTGCGGGCACCGGGGTCCGCCGGGCCGCCGCCGCGATCGCGGTGCTGCCCGCCACCAGCAGAAGCAGCGGCATCACGTCCATGGTCCTCGCCCACCCTCGTTTTTCGCGCGGCCACCCGCACGCCCGTCGTAACCTGGCCATCATGAAACAGTGCACGCATGCCGACGCGCTGCCGCACCCCGAACCGGAGGCGCTGGACGAGACCTGCCCGGAGTGCCTGCGGGACGGTACGCACCCCGTGCAGCTGCGGCTCTGCCTGACCTGCGGCCACATCGGCTGCTGCGATTCCTCGCAGGGCCGGCACGCGACGCAGCACCACGCGCAGTCCGGTCATCCGGTGATGCGGACGTACGAGCCGGGCGAGGACTGGCGGTGGTGCTTCGTCGACCACGTCCTCGTCTGAGCGCGTTACCGCGTCCGGGCGCGTTCCCGCCCACCGCGTTTTCGTGTGACACTGCTTGCGACCGCGGCCGCGACGGTTCGGGCATCTGACGTCTGGGTACGTCAACCCGGCGCTCGCTCTTCCCATTTGGGCCCGCAGACCCTCTAGACACGGAGCGTATCCGCAGCTTTACTGTGAGTGACGCCAGGGGGTCGGGGTCCCGGGGACAGGAACGTTCGGAGCGCGATAGCGTCACCGCGGAACCACGTATGCGTTACCCCGAGGGGCGACCCTCGGCCCCGTAGAGCTTGTACCACCATGGAGGTGAGGGTGTCCCAGATCGCAGGCGAGCCCGTGGCGAACCAGGACTTCGTGGAAGTCCGGCTTCCGGCTGCGGGTGCCTACCTGTCGGTGCTGCGGACGGCCACGGCCGGTCTGGCGGCCCGCTTGGACTTCACCCTGGACGAGATCGAGGACCTGCGCATCGCCGTGGACGAGGCCTGCGCGATCCTGCTCCAGCAGGCCGTGCCGGGCTCCGTGCTCAGCTGCGTCTTCCGGCTGGTCGACGACTCGCTGGAGGTCACGGTGTCGGCGCCGACCACGGACGGCCACGCCCCCTCGCGGGACACCTTCGCCTGGACCGTGCTGTCGGCCCTGGCGGGCAAGGTCTCGTCCGCCGTCGACGAGGACAAGACCGTGTCGATCAGCCTCTACAAACAGCGCGGCGCGGGTCCCGGGCCGGCGTGAGGAACGGGGACGGTCCGGTGCGTGACGAAGAGCGCGGCACACGGGAGCTGCCGACCGGGGACGGGGGTGCCCCCTGGTCCGGAGCCGAGACGTCCGGGGAGAGCCCGGGCGGCGGTTCCCGGCACATGGCGGACGGCATCGACGGCATCCCCGAGCAGGCCAGGCCGCACCCGGAG
The DNA here is from genome assembly GCF_040426375.1 of Streptomyces sp. NPDC096012. Classification (NCBI taxonomy): domain Bacteria; kingdom Bacillati; phylum Actinomycetota; class Actinomycetes; order Kitasatosporales; family Streptomycetaceae; genus Streptomyces; species Streptomyces sp. NPDC096012. The sequence continues at coordinate 14,116 of NZ_JBEOTD010000010.1, read as the reverse complement.
GACGACTCGACGCCGGGCGGCGGTGACGGTGCCGTGCAGGGCGCACCCTCGCGGGAGCGCGGCGGGGCCGAACCCGCCGACCGCGCGAAGGCGGAGCCTCGGGGAAGGGCTACGGGCGGGACGATGAGCGAGCACGAGCGGGACGCCCAGGGCGACGCGCCGGGCAAGGAGGCCGTGCGGGCCGCTACGCACGACCCGCAGGACCGCAGCGGGGCGCGGGCGAAGTTCGTCGAGCTGCGCACGCTGGACGCGGGCAGCGCGGCGTACGCGGAGCTGCGCAACCAGCTGGTCCGTATGCACCTGCCGCTCGTCGAGCACCTCGCGCGCCGCTTCCGCAACCGCGGCGAGCCGCTGGACGACCTCACCCAGGTCGCCACGATCGGGCTGATCAAGTCGGTGGACCGGTTCGACCCGGAGCGTGGCGTGGAGTTCTCCACGTACGCCACCCCGACGGTCGTCGGCGAGATCAAGCGGCACTTCCGCGACAAGGGCTGGGCGGTCCGCGTGCCCCGCCGGCTGCAGGAGCTGCGGCTCGCACTGACCACGGCGACGGCCGAGCTGTCCCAGCTGCACGGCCGCTCGCCCACGGTCCACGAACTGGCCGAGAAACTCGCCATCTCCGAGGAGGAGGTCCTGGAGGGCCTGGAGTCCGCGAACGCGTACTCCACGCTGTCCCTGGACGTCCCCGACACCGACGACGAGTCCCCGGCGGTCGCCGACACCCTCGGCGCCGAGGACGAGGCGCTGGAGGGCGTGGAGTACCGCGAGTCCCTCAAGCCGCTGCTGGAGGACCTGCCGCCGCGCGAGAAGCGGATCCTGCTGCTGCGCTTCTTCGGCAACATGACGCAGTCGCAGATCGCGCAGGAGGTCGGCATCTCCCAGATGCACGTCTCCCGGCTGCTGGCCCGAACCCTGGCCCAGCTGCGGGAGAAGCTGCTGGTGGAGGAGTAGACCGAGGAGGAGAGCGGCCGCCCCACGGCCCGGCGAGCGGCGAGGGGGCCCGGGACGCGCACGGCCGCGCGCACCGGTCCGGCGCGCAGGCCCGGGACGAGAGCGGCCGCACCCACGACCCGGCGAGCGGCGAGCAGGCCGGGAGCGTGGGCGGCCACCCACGCGGCCCCGGGAACGGCAATCGGGCCGCAGTCCGAGGAACGGCGAGCGGGCCGCAGCGCGGGGAACGGCAAAGCGGGCCGTGGGCCCGGAAGGCAGAGGGCGAGCGGCGGCCGTCCGCTACTCGGTCCGGCCCGGTCCCTTGATGCCGAGGGCCCGGGTCGTCTCGCCGTTGACGAGGAGCACCAGCGCCGCCACGGCGACCACCGCGAGGGCGATACCGGCCGGGACGGCCAGGCTGTCGGCCTGGAGCAGGCTGTAGGCCACCGGCAGGGCCATGAGCTGTGTGATCACCGCGGGGCCGCGGCTCGAGCCACGGCGGAGCAGCAGCCCGCGCGCGGCCAGCAGCGGCAGCAGCGCGAGCACGGCCAGGGTGACGCCCAGGGTCACGGCCTGCCGCCGGTCGTCCGGCTCCCCGGTGAGTCCGAGGACGAGCACCCACAGTCCGCCGGCCACCAGGGCGACCCCCTCGATCGCGGTGAGCGCGGCCGCGTACGTCAGCCGACGCGGGCGCGGCTCGTCGGCGGCGGCTCCGGTGCCGTCCGCGGTGTCCTCGGCTCGGTTCTGCTCAGTACTCACCCCAGCAGGGTAGCCCGCACCCGTCGCCCCGCCGATCCGCTCTCCCGACCCTGCGGCGACCCCGGTCTCCCCGCACCGCCCCCTCCCACGGCCCGTGTCTTCCCGCACCCGCTCATCCCGCCGCCCCGGTCTCCCCGCCCCCGCCCCGCGGACCGCTCCCCCGCACCCGCCCGCCGTGCGGTGTCCGGGCTCACGGTGCCCCGCCTCTTACCGGATCCCTACCTCGGTCTGGGCCGGGTACCACCCAGTAGGTACGCTGCCATGCATGCGTGCACTTCTCGTGGTCAATCCGGCGGCAACCACCACAAGCGCACGCAGGCGTGATGTCCTGATCCACGCGCTGGCGAGCGAGATGAAGCTGGAGGCGGTCACCACCGAGTACCGCGGCCACGCGCGCGACCTCGGCCGGCAGGCGGCGGAGAGCGACGACATCGACATGGTGGTGGCCCTCGGCGGCGACGGCACGGTCAACGAGGTCGTCAACGGTCTCCTGCACGCCGGCCCCGACCTGGGCCGGCTGCCCGGTCTCGCGGTCGTCCCCGGCGGCTCCACGAACGTGTTCGCCCGCGCTCTCGGCCTGCCCAACGACCCCGTCGAGGCCACCGGTGCCCTGCTGGACGCCCTGCGCGAGGGCCGGGAACGGGTCGTCGGCCTCGGGCTGACCTCCGGCACGCCCGGCACCGAGGACGAGGCGGTCCCGGACCGCTGGTTCACCTTCAACGCGGGGCTCGGCTTCGACGCCGGCGTGGTGGGCAGGGTCGAGCAGCAGCGCGAGCGCGGCAAGAAGTCCACGCACGCGCTGTATGTACGTCAGGTGGTCCGGCAGTTCCTCGGCGAGTCGAATCGCCGGCACGGCGCCATCACGCTCGAGCGGGCCGGCGCGGACCCGGTCGGCGACCTCGTCGTCGCCATAGTCTCGAACACGTCCCCGTGGACGTATCTCGGCAATCGCCCCATGTACACATCGCCTAAGGCCTCGTTCGACACCGGCATCGATGTGCTCGGTCTCAGCCGTCTGTCGACGGCCGCGGTTGCCCGGTATGGCACCCAGTTGCTCACTTCGTCCCCCGAGCGCGGACCCCATGGGAAGCACGCCCTCTCACTGCACGATCTGGACCGCTTCACCTTGCATTCGAAGGCGCCCCTCCCCCTCCAGATGGACGGCGACCACCTGGGACTGCGAACCAGCGTGACGTTCACAGGCGTTCGCCGCGCACTGCGTGTGATTGTGTGAGCGGAACGGGCCAAACTCCTTTCACTCGAACGTTTAGGCCAGGATCCACCCCATGGAAGTACGGCTGTGACCCAGTCGACACCGAGGAATCAAAAAAAACTTTCCGGAAGGGGTTGTATCCGCCGCTGAGGTTTGCGAGTCTCTACGTGTCGATCGGGACGGCCCGCAACACCGGCCTCCGCTGATCGACAGAACCCCTCTTCAAACCAAAGGACCACAGCCGGGGAAGACTCGGCGGTCGGCCCTTCACTTGTTGAGGGATTCGTGAAAGCGTTCACATTCACAAGCAACCCTGCACGTAATACCAAGGAGAGGTAGCAGCCATGGACTGGCGTCACAACGCCGTTTGCCGCGAGGAAGACCCCGAGCTCTTCTTCCCCATCGGCAACACCGGTCCTGCGCTGCTGCAGATCGAGGAAGCCAAGGCCGTCTGCCGTCGCTGCCCGGTGATCGAGCAGTGTCTGCAGTGGGCGCTCGAGTCCGGTCAGGACTCCGGCGTCTGGGGTGGTCTCAGCGAGGACGAGCGTCGCGCGATGAAGCGCCGTGCCGCCCGCAACCGGGCTCGTCAGGCTTCCGCCTGAGACTCCCACCCCTGCTGACAGCCTGAGCTTGGCGGCGCGTGTGCCGGACGGTGTCACTCCGTAGACAGCACGCACGCATCTCCCGCCCCCGAGCCGCAGCGCGCAGTATCCCCCGATGCGCTTAGCGATACAGCGGAGCAGCAACGAGCACGAGCCTCGGACCCATGGCGGTCCGGGGCTTTTTGCTGTGCCGACGCGGCCACGCGCGGATCCTGCTGCTTGCCGTTCCGACGCGGCCACGCGCGCCCGGCTCCCCGCGCGCCGGCCGGCGCGGCCCACGTCAGGAACCGGCCGCCGCCGCCTACTTCTGCGACGGCACCGGAATGTCCAGGATCACCCGTGTGCCCCGCTCCGGCGCCGGGACCATGTCGAACGAGCCGCCCAACTCGCCCTCCACCAGCGTGCGTACGATCTGCAGGCCGAGGTTGCCCGAGCGGTGCGGGTCGAAGCCCTCGGGCAGGCCGACGCCGTCGTCCTGGACGGTGACCAGCAGGCGCGCCTCCTTGGTGGTGCCGCCGCGGATCGCGGAGACCTCCACCGTGCCGGTGTCCCCCTCGCGGAAGCCGTGCTCCAGGGCGTTCTGCAGGATCTCGGTGAGGACCATCGACAGCGGGGTGGCGACCTCGGCGTCGAGTATCCCGAACCGCCCGGTGCGCCGGCCCGCCACCCTGCCCGGCGAGATCTCGGCGACCATCGCCAGCACCCGGTCGGCGATGTCGTCGAACTCCACGCGCTCATCCAGGTTCTGAGACAGCGTCTCATGCACGATGGCGATGGAGCCGACCCGCCGTACGGCCTCCTCCAGGGCCTCCCGGCCCCGCTCGGAGCCGATGCGCCGGGCCTGGAGGCGCAGCAGGGCGGCGACGGTCTGGAGGTTGTTCTTCACCCGGTGGTGGATCTCCCGGATGGTCGCGTCCTTGGTGATCAACTCGCGCTCACGGCGCCGGAGTTCGGTGACGTCCCGGCACAGCACCAGCGAACCGATCCGGGTGCCCTTGGGCTTGAGCGGGATGGTCCGGAACTGGATCACCCCGTCGTGGGCCTCGATCTCGAACTCGCGCGGCGCCCAGCCGCTGGCCACCTTGGCGAGCGCCTCGTCCACCGGGCCCCGGGTCGGGGCGAGTTCGGCGGTGGTGTGCCCGAGGTGGTGGCCGACCAGGTCGGCGGCGAGGCCGAGGCGGTGGTAGGCGGACAGGGCGTTCGGGGAGGCGTACTGGACGACGCCCTCCGCGTCCAGCCGGATCAGGCCGTCACCGACGCGCGGCGAGGCGTCCATGTCCACCTGCTGGCCGGGGAAGGGGAAGGAGCCGGCCGCGATCATCTGCGCCAGGTCCGAGGCGCTCTGGAGATAGGTGAGTTCCAGGCGGCTCGGAGTGCGGACGGTCAGCAGGTTGGTGTTGCGGGCGATCACGCCGAGGACGCGGCCGTCACGCCGTACGGGGATGGACTCGACCCGTACGGGGACCTCCTCGCGCCACTCCGGGTCGCCCTCGCGCACGATCCGGCCCTCGTCCAGCGCGGCGTCGAGCATGGGCCGGCGGCCGCGCGGGACGAGGTGGCCGACCATGTCGTCCTGGTAGGAGGTCGGGCCGGTGTTGGGGCGCATCTGGGCGACCGAGACGTACCGGGTGCCGTCGCGGGTGGGGACCCACAGGACCAGGTCGGCGAAGGAGAGGTCGGAGAGCAGTTGCCACTCCGAGACCAGCAGGTGGAGCCACTCGAGATCGGAGTCGTCGAGGGCCGTGTGCTGGCGTACGAGTTCGTTCATGGAGGGCACGTCTGCGAGCGTACCCGGGGCCTGCCGGGTGGCCGAAAAACACCCGCGGGCCGCGGCGCCTGGAAGGGACCCTCAACCCTCCCGGCACCGCAGCCCGGAGCATCATCGGCCGCGGGGTGTGCGGTCCCGACCGGCCGAAGGTCGAGGAGCCGGGGCAGTCAGGGCAGAGAGCGCCGGTTCCTCGATCCGCCTTCCTGTGCGGGGAAGACGGAGGCTTGTTGCACTTGGATTGTGGACTAGACCACGAAGCGGTGTCCATGGTTGTACCGAGGTCGTACAGCACGCACCGCAGAATGGCACGCGATGCCAGGCAGCCTAGCCCGCCCCGGTCAGTCGTGGGGCCAGATGGCCATGGCAATTTCCGCGAGCGCCTCCAGCTCCGCGCGGCTCGCCCCGTCCCGGGCCTGCTGGGACATGCCCTGGATCATGGCGCCGGTGTGCCGGGCGAGGGCGCCGGCGTCGGTGCCCGGCGGGAGGTGCCCGGCCGCGATGTCCGCCCGGATACGGGCCTCCAGGGCGGCGATGGTGGCGTTGCGGCGGTCGCGCAGCGGCTCCCCCACCTCGGGGCTGTTGCTGTTGGCGGCGGCGTGGACGATGAGGCAGCCGTACGGATGGGCGGGGTCGGTGTACGCGGCGGCGGCCTCGCGCAGCGTGCGCGCGACGGCGGCGCGGGCGGTGGGCCCCTCGGCGAGGGCGCGCTCGCCGAAGACGGCGTGCGTGTCGGCGTAGACCCGCACGACCTCCTCGAACAGGGTCCGCTTGGCCCCGAAGGCCGCGTACAGGCTGGGGGCCCCTATGCCCATGATCCGGGTGAGGTCGGAGACCGAGGTGGCCTCGTAGCCGTGCTCCCAGAAGGCCATGAGCGCCTTGTGCAGCGCGGTGGCGCGGTCGAAGGAGCGCGGGCGGCCACGTGTCCTGACCGGGGCGGCCCGCTCGTGCGCGTCCTGCGCGTTCACCATGGAGGGAAATTTTATAGCGGCTCCTAGAGAATCGGTCGAGGCCCGCGACAGCCCGGGGAAACCCGTCTTCGGGCGCTCCCGGGAACACCGATTCTGTTAGATTGGTCTAAACCACAGAGAGACGCACAGAGCCCTCTTCAGAACGGCAGGCCCAGCGTGGAAGTTGTCATCGTTCCGGACGCCGCGGCGGGCGGGGAACTGATCGCCGAGGCAATGGCAGAGCTGCTGCGACGCAGGCCCGACGCCCTGCTCGGCGTGGCCACCGGCTCCACCCCGCTGCCCGTCTACCAGGCACTGACCGCCAAGGTGCGCTCCGGCGCCGTGGACGTCTCGCGGGCGCGGATCGCCCAGCTCGACGAGTACGTGGGGCTGCCCGCCGACCACCCCGAGTCCTATCGCTCGGTGCTGCGCCGGGAGGTGCTGGAGCCGCTCGGGATGGACATGGGGGCCTTCCTGGGCCCGGACGGCACGGCCGAGGACGTGCAGGCGGCGTGCGAGGCGTACGACCGCGCCCTCGCGGCGGCCGGCGGGGTCGACCTCCAGCTGCTCGGCATCGGCACCGACGGGCACATCGGCTTCAACGAGCCGTGCTCCTCACTCGCCTCGCGCACCCGGATCAAGACGCTGACCGAGCGGACGCGGATCGACAACGCCCGCTTCTTCGGCGGTGACATCGAGCAGGTCCCGCACCACGTCATCACCCAGGGCATCGGCACGATCCTGGAGGCCCGGCACCTGGTGCTGCTGGCGACCGGCGAGGGCAAGGCGGACGCGGTCGCCGCGACCGTCGAGGGGCCGGTCGCGGCGGTCTGCCCGGCCTCGGCGCTGCAGCTCCACCCGCATGCCACCGTGGTCGTCGACGAGGCGGCGGCCGCCAAGCTGAAGCTGGCCGACTACTTCCGGCACACCTACGCCGCCAAGCCCGGCTGGCAGGGGATCTAGTCCGCGGCAGCGGCACCCGCGGTGGGCGGCCGCCCGGCCGGGGCTGCCGCCGCCGCACCCGCCGCGGCCCGATGGACTAGACCAACAGCGGGCGCGCCGGTATACAGAGGAGATCACGGAGCGTGCGGGGTGGACTCCTGACCCACGAAGCCGTGCCACGATGTGAGCCGCGGCCGATGCCAGGTCGGTCGCTTTCGGCATCCGGAGCCGGGAAGGCAGAGCATGAGCACCGAGGTCAGCAGTGCGGAGAACGAGACCGGCGCCCCGGTCCGTTCCGCGCGCGTGCCCAAGTACTACCGCCTGAAGAAGCACCTGCTCGACATGACGGAGACGCAGGCACCGGGCACGCCGGTGCCGCCCGAGCGCACGCTGGCCGCAGAGTTCGACACCTCCCGCACCACCGTCCGCCAGGCTCTGCAGGAACTGGTCGTGGAGGGCCGGCTCGAACGCATCCAGGGCAAGGGCACGTTCGTCGCCAAGCCCAAGGTGTCCCAGGCGCTGCAGCTCACCTCCTACACCGAGGACATGCGCGCACAGGGCCTGGAGCCGACCTCGCAGCTGCTGGACATCGGCTACATCACCGCCGACGACCGGCTCGCCGAGCTGCTCGACATCACCGCCGGCGGCCGCGTGCTGCGCATCGAGCGGCTGCGCATGGCCAACGGTGAGCCCATGGCGATCGAGACCACGCACCTGAGCGCCAAGCGCTTCCCGGCGCTGCGCCGGTCACTGGCGAAGTACACGTCCCTGTACACCGCGCTGGCCGAGGTCTACGACGTCCACCTCGCCGAGGCCGAGGAGACCATCGAGACCTCCCTGGCCACCCCCCGCGAGGCCGGTCTGCTCGGCACCGACGTCGGCCTGCCGATGCTGATGCTCTCCCGGCACTCCGTGGACCCGGACGGCAGGCCGGTGGAGTGGGTGCGGTCGGTGTACCGGGGCGACCGGTACAAGTTCGTGGCCCGCCTGAAGCGACCGCAGGACTGAGCGGACGGGCGTCCGCGGACCGGGTTCCGCACGCCGCGTCCCCGAAATCGGCCTACCGATATGCGGACGGGGTCTTCCCGTGCGCGACGGCGTCACCTAGATTGCCTGCGCATTACACAGGTGATCAACGAGGGGACGGAGCCGTGACATGTCCGACGCGCCTGAAGTGAGACCACCGGTCGTCACACCGACCCGGGTGGTCATCGGCCTCTGTCTCGTCGCGCCCTTCGTGGCGATGCTGTGGGTCGGCTCGTACGCCAAGACGGATCCCGCCTTCATCGGGATCCCGTTCTTCTACTGGTACCAGATGGTCTGGGTGCTGATCTCCACCTCGCTCACGATGACCGCGTACGCGCTGTGGCGGCGCGACCAGCGCACCCGCGGGCACGCGCAGGGGGGTGCCGCGAAGTGAAGGACGGCGTCAACGGCGTCGCACTCGGCGTCTTCATCTTCTTCTTCCTGGCCGTCACGGTCATGGGCTTCCTCGCCGCGCGCTGGCGCCGGGCCGAGAACGAGCACACGCTGGACGAATGGGGCCTGGGCGGACGGTCGTTCGGCACCTGGATCACCTGGTTCCTGCTCGGCGGCGACCTGTACACGGCGTACACCTTCGTCGCCGTACCGGCGGCGATCTACGCGGCGGGCGCGTCGGGCTTCTTCGCGGTGCCCTACACGATCCTGGTGTACCCGCTGATCTTCACGTTCCTGCCCCGCCTGTGGTCGGTCTCGCACAAGCACGGCTACGTGACCACCTCGGACTTCGTGCGCGGCCGGTTCGGCTCCAGGGGCCTGTCGCTGGCGGTGGCGGTCACCGGCATCCTCGCGACGATGCCGTACATCGCGCTGCAGCTCGTGGGCATCCAGGCGGTGCTGGACGTGATGGGCGTCGGCGGTGGCGAGAACACCAACTGGTTCGTGAAGGACCTGCCGTTGCTCCTCGCCTTCGGTGTGCTCGCGGCCTACACCTACTCCTCCGGACTGCGCGCGCCCGCGCTGATCGCGTTCGTCAAGGACGCGCTGATCTACATCGTCATCGCGGTGGCGATCATCTACATCCCGATCAAGCTGGGCGGCTTCGACGACGTGTTCGCCAAGGCCGGTGACGCGTTCCGGCACATCAACCCGGCCACCCACAAGCCGCGCGGGGCGCTCGTCCCGGCGGAGGCGGGCCAGTGGACGTACGCCACCCTGGCGCTCGGTTCGGCTCTCGCGCTGTTCATGTACCCGCACTCCATCACCGCGACCCTGTCGTCCAGGAGCCGTGAGGTGATCCGCCGCAACACCACGATCCTGCCGCTGTACTCGCTCATGCTGGGCCTGCTGGCGCTGCTGGGCTTCATGGCGATCGCGGCCGGGGTGAAGGTCACCAACGGGCAGCTGGCCATCCCGCAGCTGTTCGAGGACATGTTCCCGGACTGGTTCGCGGGCGTGGCCTTCGCGGCGATCGGCATCGGGGCGCTCGTCCCGGCGGCGATCATGTCGATCGCGGCGGCGAACCTCTTCACCCGCAACATCTACAAGGACTTCATCAAGCCGGACGCCACACCGAAGCAGGAGGCGCAGGTCTCCAAGCTCGTGTCGCTGCTGGTGAAGGTGGGCGCGCTGGCCTTCGTCCTCACCATGGACAAGACGGTCGCCATCAACTTCCAGCTGCTCGGCGGCATCTGGATCCTGCAGACCTTCCCGGCCCTGGTCGGCGGCCTGTTCACCCGCTGGTTCCACCGCTGGGCGCTGCTGGCCGGCTGGGCGGTCGCCATGGTGTACGGCACGGTCGCCGCGTACGGGGTGGCCTCGCCGACGCAGGCGCACTTCGGCGGCTCCGCGAAGGAGATCCCCGGCATCGGCGAGATCGGCTACATCGGCCTCACGGCGTTCGTCCTGAACGTCGTCGTCACCGTGGTGCTGACCTTCGTCCTGAAGGCCGTGAAGGCCCCGGCGGGCATCGACGAGACCCGGCCGGAGGACTACACGGCCGACGCGGGCGATGCGGGGGTCCAGGTGGAGCTTCCGCCCGCGACCGCGGGAGCCGCTCACTGAGCGGGCCTCACAAAGCCGCACAGCACCCACTGCGGGCCGCCGGGAAGCACGTACCCGGCGGCCCGCAGTGCTGCCACGGGTTGACGCTCCGACACCAGCGCAACACGCAACAGACACTAGATGTGGGGGTGACACGACAGCCCGGCACCAGATGTATGCTCGTGCTCGCTGTCGCCGCAGGGGAATCCGGTGCGAATCCGGAACTGTCCCGCAACGGTGTACTTGCGTGCATCCGCACGCCTGTCCAGTCCGAGGACCTGCCCACAGCGCGCCCGGCCGTCCGGTCCGGGTGCCTTGAGACGTCCGGGCCTCGCGGAGTGGGCCGGTGGACGCGACGCCGTGCGCGCTCGTGGCTGCCCCCTGCCCTCCGCCAGGCCCCCGTGCCGAGCGAGGGAGAGCCCCACGTGACCATCGCGCCAGCCGAACCGGCTTCAGTCAGCGAGCTGAAGACCGACGGTCCCGGTGCCGCACTGCTGCGGACCCTGACCGAGCTGACCGCCGACCTCCCCGACGCCGACCCCGGCCGGGTCGCCGCCGCCGCGCTGCGCGGCCGGTCCGCACGGGCTGCCTCCGACATCACGGCGGAGCTGCGCGAGCTGGCCACGGAGGCGGCCGCCGGACTGATCTCCGAGGACCCCGCCTACTCCCGGCTGGCCGCCCGCCTGCTGACCCTCACCATCCGCGACGAGGCCGCCTCGCAGGGTGTCACCTCGTTCACGCAGTCCGTCGCCGTCGGGCACCGGGAGGGGCTCATCGCCGACCGGACCGCCGCCTTCGTACGGCTGCACGCGGCCCGGCTCGACGCGCTGATCGACCCGGCCGCCGACGACCGCTTCGGCTACTTCGGCCTGCGCACCCTGCACAGCCGCTACCTGCTGCGCCACCCCCTCACCCGCAAGGTCGTCGAGACGCCCCAGCACTTCATGCTGCGGGTCGCCGCCGGCCTCGCCGAGGACGACACCGCCCGCTCGGTGGACGAGGTCGCGGCGCTCCACGGGCTGATGAGCCGCCTCGACTACCTGCCCTCCTCCCCCACGCTCTTCAACTCCGGTACGCGGCACCCGCAGATGTCGTCGTGCTACCTCCTCGACTCCCCGCTGGACGAGCTGGACTCCATCTACGACCGCTACCACCAGGTCGCCCGCCTCTCCAAGCACGCCGGCGGCATCGGTCTGTCGTACTCCCGCATCCGCGGCCGCGGTTCGCTGATCCGCGGCACCAACGGGCACTCCAACGGCATCGTCCCGTTCCTCAAGACGCTCGACGCCTCGGTGGCCGCGGTGAACCAGGGCGGCCGGCGCAAGGGCGCGGCCGCGGTGTACCTGGAGACCTGGCACTCCGACATCGAGGAGTTCCTGGAGCTGCGCGACAACACCGGTGAGGACGCCCGGCGTACGCACAACCTGAACCTGGCGCACTGGATCCCGGACGAGTTCATGCGGCGGGTCAACGCCGACACGGAGTGGTCGCTGTTCTCCCCGGCGGACGTGCCGGAGCTGGTGGACCTGTGGGGCGAGGAGTTCGACGCCGCCTACCGCAGGGCGGAGGCGGACGGCCTGGCGAGGAAGACGATCCCGGCCCGCGAGCTGTACGGCCGCATGATGCGCACCCTGGCGCAGACCGGCAACGGCTGGATGACCTTCAAGGACGCCGCCAACCGCACCGCCAACCAGACGGCGACCGCGGGCCATGTCGTCCACTCCTCCAATCTCTGCACCGAGATCCTGGAGGTCACCGACGACGGGGAGACGGCGGTCTGCAACCTGGGCTCGGTCAACCTCGGCGCCTTCGTGACCGGCGGGGACGTCGACTGGGAGCGGCTGGACGAGACGGTCCGCACGGCCGTCACCTTCCTCGACCGCGTCGTGGACATCAACTTCTACCCGACCGAGCAGGCGGGCCGCTCCAACGCCCGGTGGCGTCCCGTCGGCCTCGGTGTGATGGGTCTGCAGGACGTCTTCTTCAAGCTGCGCCTGCCCTTCGACTCTCCCGAGGCCAAGGCCCTGTCCACGCGGATCGCCGAGCGCATCATGCTCGCCGCGTACCAGGCCTCCGCCGACCTCGCCGAGCGCAACGGCCCGCTGCCGGCCTGGGAGAAGACCCGCACCGCCCGGGGCGTGCTGCACCCCGACCACTACGGCGTCGAGTTCACCTGGCCGGAGCGCTGGGCGGCGCTGCGGGAGCGGATCGCGGCCACCGGCATGCGCAACTCGCTGCTCCTCGCCATCGCCCCGACGGCCACCATCGCCTCCATCGCGGGCGTGTACGAGTGCATCGAGCCGCAGGTGTCCAACCTGTTCAAACGCGAGACGCTGTCCGGCGAGTTCCTCCAGGTCAACTCGTACCTGGTGCAGGAGCTGAAGGACCTCGGCGTGTGGGACGCGCGCACCCGGGAGGCGCTGCGGGAGGCCAACGGCTCGGTGCAGGGCTTCGCCTGGATCCCCGACGAGGTGCGGGCGCTGTACCGCACGGCGTGGGAGATCCCGCAGCGCGGCCTGATCGACATGGCCGCGGCCCGCACCCCGTACCTGGACCAGGCGCAGTCCCTGAACCTGTTCCTGGAGACGCCGACGATCGGCAAGCTCTCCTCGATGTACGCGTACGCCTGGAAGTCGGGCCTGAAGACGACGTACTACCTGCGCTCCCGCCCGGCGACCCGCATCGCCCGTGCCGCTCAGGCACAGGCACAGGCGCAGCCGTCCATCCCCGTCCAGCAGGTGACCGACCCCGACGCCGTCGCCTGCTCCCTTGAGAACCCCGAGTCCTGCGAGGCCTGCCAGTGATCTCCAGCCGTCACACCAACCTGCTCGACCCGGGCTTCGAGCTGACCCTCCGCCCAATGCGCTACCCCCACTTCTACGAGCGCTACCGGGACGCCATCAAGAACACCTGGACCGTGGAGGAGGTCGACCTCCACTCGGACGTCGCCGACCTCGCCAAGCTGACGCCGGCGGAGCAGCACCTGATCGGCCGTCTGGTGGCGTTCTTCGCCACGGGCGACTCGATCGTGGCGAACAACCTGGTGCTGACGCTGTACAAGCACATCAACTCCCCCGAGGCGCGCCTGTACCTGTCGCGCCAGCTGTTCGAGGAGGCCGTGCACGTCCAGTTCTACCTGACGCTGCTCGACACCTATCTGCCCGACCCGGAGGACCGCAACGCCGCCTTCGCGGCCGTGGAGAACATCCGGTCCATCCGCGAGAAGGCCGAGTTCTGCTTCACGTGGATGGACTCGGTGGAGAAGCTGGACCGGCTGGAGACCAAGGCCGACCGCCGGCGCTTCCTGCTCAACCTGATCTGCTTCGCCGCGTGCATCGAGGGGCTGTTCTTCTACGGCGCCTTCGCGTACGTCTACTGGTTCCGCAGCCGCGGTCTGCTGCACGGCCTGGCCACCGGCACCAACTGGGTGTTCCGCGACGAGACCATGCACATGTCCTTCGCCTTCGACGTGGTCGACACCGTCCGCAAGGAGGAGCCGGAGCTGTTCGACGACGAGCTGCGGCAGCAGGTCGTCGACATGCTGAAGGAGGCGGTCGGGGCCGAGCTGCAGTTCGCCCGCGACCTGTGCGGTGACGGCCTGCCCGGCATGAACACCGAGTCCATGCGGCAGTACCTGGAGTGCGTGGCCGACCAGCGCCTGTCCCGGCTGGGCTTCGCGCCGGTCTACGGCTCGGAGAACCCCTTCTCCTTCATGGAGCTGCAGGGTGTGCAGGAGCTGACCAACTTCTTCGAGCGCCGCCCGTCGGCGTACCAGGTCGCGGTGGAGGGCACCGTGGACCTGGACGAGGACTTCTGAGCGACGCCTGCCCACCGGCGCCGCCCCGCCGCACCGTCTCGACGGTGCGGGGTGGGCGGCAGCCGGCCCTTGACGAAGACGACCGCGTCCTCGACGAGTTGGGTCGACACCAGC
>NZ_JBEOTD010000009.1:0-227206 GCF_040426375.1 Streptomyces sp. NPDC096012 | reverse complement strand
CCGCCCCGCGCCCCGGCGCGGCGCCCCGCCCCGGGCCGCCGGGGGGCCCCCGCCCCCCCCCCGCCGCGCCCACGCCGCTGCCGTCGCGGTGGGAGACGACGGCACACCCGCACGCCCGAACGGGGTGCGCACGCGCAGAGGGGCGGCCCCTGTACGGGACCGCCCCTGATGTGGAGGCGTCACCTGCTCCGGACTGGTTCAGCCCCGCTTCGTCGCGCGGATGACGACGCGGGTGATGATGGCGTCCGCCGGTATGTCGGCGGGGTCCTTGGCGGTCACCTCGGTGACCTCGAAGCCGCACTCCTCCAGCCAGCTCCGGTAGGTGGAGAGCTTCTGCAGACCGCCGTGCCCCATCACGCAGCCGAGGATGTAGGCCGGGAAGAAGTCGGCCTGGTAGTCGCCGGTGTCGGTGATGTCCTCCGGGTACACCGGAGCCAGGACGACGATCTGCCCACCGGGCACCAGGGCCTGATGGGCGTTCCTGAAGATGGTGAGGACCTCGTCCTTGTCGTACATGTCCACGAAGTGCTTCAGCAGCAGCACGTCGAAGCCCCCGGGCAGGCCCTCCAGGACGTCACCGCCGACGAACGAGGAGTGCTCCGCCACGCCCTGCGCCTCGAAGTTGCGCAGGCACTCGGCCTCCAGAGCGGGCCGGTCGAAGGTGGTCACCCGCAGACCGGGCGACCCCTTCAGCTGATGGGTCATGATCGCGCCCAGCCCGTTGCCGCCCAGCACGTCGAGCACCCGCGCCCCGTCCGGGACGTCGAAGCTCCGGAAGAACCAGGGGTACACACTGGCGGTCTCCTGCTGCGCCAGCGGCCCCCACACGGCGCGCACCTCGGCGACCTGGCCCGCGGCCTCGAACAGCGTGCCGTCGAAGCCGTAGAACTCCTTCAGCCCGACAACGTTGCCGCTGCGCACGCTGTCGGCGAGGTAGTACAACTGCCGCAGCATGCCCGTCTTGATCATGCCCATGAAGGTCAGGGCACGCTGCAGATCCGCCTCGGCGACGTCCGCGAGCGCGGCGAGGGTGTAGCCGCCGGTGGCCTCGTCCCGGGTGACGAAGCCCTCCTTCACCAGCAGATGCAGCAACTGCTCCACGGCGTCCGGCTTCGCGCCGACGGTCTCGCCGAGTCCGGCCGCGGTCAGGCCGGCCTCCTTGCGCAGCGCGTCGACGATGCCCAGCTCGAAGCAGGCATAGAGGTTCATGAACCGTGTGGGTCCCACCATGTACTCGCGCATCCGGGCGAGTACGGCATCCGGGCTCGTCACAGGAATCCCTTCGGATCGACTTGTCAAGGCGGGGGTGCCCCCGTGCTCCCCGGTCACCAAGCATCCGTAGCGGTCCTCGAGAGGCGGTGGAGCGGTATGTCCGCCGTGTCCCACGAACCGGCCGTCCGGACCCGGCCCGCCCCGCCAAGACGCCGCCAAGCGGGCGCCAATCGGCCGAACAGTCCCCGCCAAGCCCTGCTGTCCATACTCGCTGCACGCCGCGGCGGGAGGGGGACGAGGCCCATCAGGCCGATGACAACGGCCGCGTCCGGCCGGCGCACACCGGCATCCCTCCCTCCGCACAGTACGTGAGGACCCCACGGCCGGCGGACCCACGGTGGCGGCTCCCGCGCGGGGGCGCCGTCCGCGCCGCCGCCACGTCCGCGCGCCGGCCGCCGCGAGCGGGCACCGCCGTGCGGCCGAGGGTCCCCGGCGCACCCGCTCGACTGCTGACCCACGACCACTGACCGGACATCGGACCAGTTCGTCCGGCGCATGTGGATGACCACTCGAAAAGGATCGGTGAAGTGTCCAAAGACGCTACGCTCGCCCAACTTCGCGGATACATGGTGGGACCCACGCGGTTCATCAACCTGCTGTCCTGCTTCGAACTCGGCCTCATCGACAAGATCCGGGAGAGCCCCGGCCTGACCGCGGCGGAACTCGCCGGCGCGGTCGGCGCCAAGGAAGACGCCGTCGAGCAGTTGCTGAACCTGCCGGTCCACGAGGACTTCGTCACCTACGACGACGCCACCGGCGGTTACACCCTCGGCACGCTCGCCGACGTCGTGGGGGAGGACCTGAAGCGGGTGCTCGCCTTCATGGACCTGGTGAAGGTCACCGTCCTGCGGCAGGGCTTCTACCTGACCGAGAGCGTGCAGGCCGGGACGGTCGTCGGCCTCAAGGAGTTCTACGGCTACGAGGGCACCCTGTTCGGCGCCGTGGCCGAACACAAGGACCTGCGGGAGTCCTGGGCGACGGCGATGGACTCGGAGACCGCCCGGGTCGATCCCTGGTTCTTCAAGAACGTCGAGATCCCGGCCGGCGCGCGGGTGCTGGACCTCGCCGGGAACACCGGGCTCGGCGCGATCCACACCTACAAGCTGAACGCCTCGCCCGGTCTGCGGGTGACCACGTTCGACCTGCCCGAGAAGGAGGAGGAGTGCCTGGAGAACTTCCGGGCCCACGGTGTGGCCGAGCACTGCTCGTTCGTCGGCGGTGACGTCTTCGAGAGCGTTCCCCAGGGCTTCGACGTCGTACTGATCAAGCACTTCCTCGCGCTGTGGGACAAGGACAAGGTGTTCGAGATCTTCGGCGCCGCCAACAAGGCCCTGAAGGTCGGCGGCACGTTGAACCTGCTGGTGCCGCTGTACGCCGAGAACAACAAGGACTCCGTCGACCCCCGCTGCGTCGACTTCTACCCCGCCTTCTTCCTCGGCTGCGCCATGGGGCAGGGCGGCGGGGTGAAGCTGTCGGCGTACCGGCGCATGCTGGAGGACCGCGGCTTCGAGTGGGGCGAGGTGACGTACGAGAGCCCCGCCGACATGCCGGCGGACTCCTTCCCCGTCCACGCCATCGTGTCGGCGACGAAGACCGCGGACATCTAGCACCTGGCCGGCTCCGGCCGCTCCGGGGTCCGCTCACCGGGCCCCGGAGCCAGTGCCCGCCGGACCGCCGGTGGGCCGCCGACGCGTGCCTCACACCTGCCCGACGCATGACCTGAACACCGGTTCGGACGCAACGTCCGCGACAACGAGGTGGAGAAAAGATGAAATTCGGTGTGTTCTGGATGAACACGGACGAGGGCATCGACCCGCTCGAACTCGCCCGCGAGACCGAGGGACTCGGCCTCGAGTCGGTCTTCGTGCCCGACCACAGCCACGTGCCGGTCAACCGCGGGACCTCCTGGGCCGGCACCTCCGACACCGTCAAGCTCACGGACCGCGACGACCTGGGCGAAGCGGCGACGAGCGACATGCCCCGCGACTTCCACCGCAACCGCGACCAGCTCCTGACGCTGACGGCGATGGCCACGGTCACCACGACCCTGCGGGTCGGCACCGGCATCTGCCTCGTGGTGCAGCGCGACCCCATCTATCTGGCCAAGGAGATCGCCACCCTCGACCAGATGTCGCGGGGACGGCTGCTGTTCGGCGTCGGTGTCGCCTCGCCCTGGAACCGCGAGGAGATCCGCAACCACGGCACCGACCCCCGCACCCGGATGAAGCTGATGGCCGAGCGCATGGCCGCGATGCAGGAGATCTGGACGAACGACCAGGCCCAGTACCACGGCGACTTCGTCGACTTCGACCCCATCTACTCCTGGCCGAAGCCGTTCCAGAAGCCCAGGCCGCCGGTGTTCGTCGGCGGGGACCACCCGAACGCCCTCGACCGGGTGCTCGCCTACGGCGACGGGTGGATGCCCGGCCACCACGACGACTCGGGGCTGTTCCGGGCGCGGGTCGCCGAGCTGCAGGAGCGCGCGGCCACGGCCGGCCGCGGGCGTATGGAGATCACCGTCACCCTCGCCCACCTCGACTCGCTCGACGAGTACGCGGCGGCCGGCGCCGACCGCGTCCTGGTCATGCTGCCGACCGGGCAGGAGCGCAAGGTCCTCAAGGAGGTCGCCGACGCCGCGAACAGCTTCTGACCGGCCCGCCGGAGGCGCGGTGACCCACGTCACCTCCGCTCCTGTCACATCGTGTCGGGCCGGTGGGTCTTACAGGTATAAGCACCATCAACGGCACAGCGAAGGAGTCGGTCATGGGTGGCCGTTTGAACGTCTACGAGAACCCCGTCACGGTCAAGTTCCTGAAGCACGTCAGCGCCGCAGCGAGGGCGTACGCGTCGAAGCTGCCCACCCGGACGGTGGAACTGGTGTCGCTGCGAGTGAGCCAGATCAACGGCTGCGGCTTCTGCACGGACATGCACATCAAGGAGGCCACGCACCACGGGGAGACCACGCTGCGGCTCGGCCTGGTCGCGGTGTGGCGGGAGACCAACGTGTTCACCGAGGCCGAGCGGGCCGCCCTGGAGCTGGCGGAACAGGGCACCCGCCTCGCCGACGGCGCCGAGGGCATCACCGACGAGGCCTGGCAGAACGCCGCCAAGCACTACGACGAGGACGGGCTCGGCGCGCTGGTGTCCCTGATCTCCTTCATGAACACCGTCAACCGGATGAACGTCCTCACCAAGCAGCACGGAGGTGACTACCAGGTCGGCTGGCTCACCCAGTGGTGACAGCCGGGAGCGACCGGCCCCGGCACCGGGGCCGTCCCGTGGCAGCCGCTCCTGGGTCCGCTCGGCGGGCCCGGGGGCGGCTGTCCCGCTTCGGATGAGTCGCCGGGCCCTGCCCCGGTGCCGCCCGCCGGACCGGCGTCGAGCGGCCTTCGAGCAGTGTTGGACATCGGCCCACTACGGTGGCCGCAACGCCCGTCCGCATCACTGCGCCACCGCGACGAACAGAACGGAGCGGGCCGCCTGCCGCCCGGCTCACCGGGCCCCTGATGCGGACCTTCCCATCCGAGGGAGGGAACTCCCGGCACATGACCGACGCCCTAGTTGTGGGGACCTCGCAGCACGCGCCGAGGACCCAGGTCCGACGGACCGAGGCCGAGCCGCCGAAGACGCGGGTCATGGTCGAGTTCCATGCGCTGGGCCCGCTGGAGGCGGTCGTCGACGGCCGGCTGGTGGATCTCGGGGCGCCCAAGCAACGCGCCCTGCTCGCACTGCTGGTGAGCCGGGTGGGACAGCCGGTGACCGTGGATCTGATGCTGGAGGCTCTGTGGGCGGGCCACCCGCCGCCGTCGGCGGTGACCTCGCTGCAGGCCTACGTGGCCAACCTGCGCAGGGCGCTGGAACCGGGGCGTGCACCGCGGACACCGGCGACGGTGCTGCGCACGTGCCCCCAGGGCTATCTGGTGGACAGCCGCGTGGTCGACGTCGACGTCCACCGCTTCGGTGAACACGCCAGGGCGGGATGGCAGGCGTGGGACCGGGGCGACCCGCGGCAGGCGCTGACCCTGTTCGAGACCGGGCTGGCGCTGTGGCGGGGACAGGCCTACGCCGAGGTCGCCGGCGCCACCTGGCTGGCGCCGGAGCTGGCGCGACTGGACGGACTGCGCCTGTCCGTCCTCGAGATGCGCTGCGCGGCACTGCTGGGCGTGGGAGCCCATGAGATGGCGGTGGCCGAACTGGAGGCCTTCGTACAGACGCACCCGCTGCGCGAGTACGCCTGTGAACTGCTGGTGCTGGCGCTGTACCGGGCCGGCCGGCAGGCGGACGCGCTGGAGGTGCTGCGCACCACCCAGCTGCGCCTCGCGGAGGAGCTGGGCATCGACCCCAGACCGACGCTGAAGCAACTCGAGTGGGAGATCCTGAACCAGGCCCCGACCCTCGACTGGCAGCCGCCCCCCGCCGGCCCGGCCGTCCGGCCGACCGACGCCCCCACGGCCACACCCCGGGTCCACACCACCGATACGCCGGCCGCTCCGGTCACGGACAAGGAGATCTTCGTCGGCCGCGACAGGGAACTGGCGCAGCTGGCCGACGCGTTGGCCGCGGCGGCCGACCAGGGCCGGGTGGTCACCGTCTCCGGGGAGCCGGGCAGCGGAAAGACCTGCCTGCTGCGGCGCTTCGCCGAGCAGTCCGGCGTACCGGTCCTGTCGGGCACCTGCCCCGAGCACGTCGACGCGCCCCCGCTGTGGCTCTGGGAGCAGGTGCTGCGGGCCGCGAGCACCTGTCTCCCGCAGTGCCCGGTTCCCGGGCCGGTGGCCGAGCTGCTGCGAGGGGCGACCGAGGACCTGGTGCACGGCGCGGACATGATCGGCGCCACCCTGCGCCGGTTCGAGGCGATCGTCCGCTACCTCAGCGACGCCGCCGACACCACGCCCCTGGTCATCCTGCTGGAGAACCTGCATCGCGCGGACCTCAGCTCCCTGCGGCTGCTCGCCCACCTGGCCGAGTCGGTGCCGACGAGCAGGCTTCTGCTGGTGGTCTCCTACCGCTCGGACGAAGCGGCGCCCCTGGCGGAGACCCTGGCCGCGTTGGCCCGCGCCGGGATGACCCGGGTGGAACTGAGGGGGCTCAGCGCGCGGGAGACGCAGGTCCTGGCGAGCGCCGTCCTGGGCCGCGAGGTCGGCCGTCGCACCGCGGACGCCCTGTGGAGCCGCACCGACGGCAATCCGTTCTTCCTGCGCGAACTCATCCGGCTGCTGACCGGAGAACAGCTTCTGGAGCAGGCGGACACGGCGCCGGTGCCGGTGCCGGTGCGCGAGGTGGTGCTGCGCCGCATCGCCCGCCTGCCCCGAACCGCGGCCAAGCTGCTGTCCGTCGCCGCGATCGCCGGGCGGACCTTCGACATCGAAGTCGTCGCCGAGGCCGCCTCGGTGGAGATCGAGGCGGCCCTGGAAGCGCTCGAGACCGCCATCGCCGCGGGCCTGATCGGAGAGGACCAGCAACGACTGGGCTGGTTCCGCTTCACCCACGCCCTCTTCGCCGAGACGCTGTACGAGACGACCGGACGGCTGCGCCGGGCCCGGCTGCACCGGCTGATCGGCGCGGCGACCGACCGGGCGTGGACGGGGAGCACGGAGAAGGACACCGAGACCACCCGGCACCGGCAGCCGGCCGCCGAACCGCCCCCCACCGCCGCCCACCTTCCTCCCGCCGCCGTCGTGGCAGGCGGCGCCGATGCCCGGCCCGCCCCCGAGCACCCCCGTCCCGGCCCCCCGCGAAGCCACCGCGACACATGAGCGCGACCGCCCTTCCCTCCCCGGTCCCGCATCTGGCACTCCGTCACCATCACCTGGGTGAAGTCGACTTGTGCCTCGAGTCGGCATCGGTACGCTGCCGATGTACACCCCTGGTCACCGCGTCCGGCCGGCCGCCCGCGCCGCGCAAGACCGCTCGCTCGTCACGTCGAACAGATATGAGGTGCCACCGTTATGGCAGGTCGCGACAGAGGAGTACGACCTGATGACTGACCCCACCGGGTTGACGGAGGGCTTCGAGCGGAACCGCGTCCGGCTGCGCGCGGTGGCCTACCGCATGCTCGGCTCGCTCGCCGAGGCGGACGACGCCGTCCAGGAGGCCTGGCTGCGCCTCAGCCGGTCGGACACCGACGAGATCAAGAGCCTCGACGCCTGGCTGACCACGGTCGTCGTCCGCGTGTGCCTGAACATGCTGCGCTCACGCAGCGCGCGCCGTGAGGACTTCATGGGCGTGCGCGTACCCGATCCCGTCGTCAGCCTGACGAACGGCACGAACCCCGAGGACGCGGCGCTGCTCGCCGACTCGGTCGGACTGGCGCTCCAGGTCGTGCTCGACACGCTGGCCCCGGCCGAGCGGCTGGCATTCGTCCTGCACGACATGTTCGACCTGCCCTTCGACGAGATCGCCCCCATGGTCGGACGTTCACCGGCCACCGCCAGGCAACTGGCCAGCCGCGCGCGGCGCCGGGTGCGGGGAAACGAGGTCCCGGCCCCGGATCCCGACCTCACCCAGCAGCGGGCGGTCGTCGACGCCTTCTTCGCCGCGGCGCGGCGCGGCGAACTCGGCGCGCTCGTCGCCGTCCTCGACCCCGACGTCGTGCTGCGAGCCGACGAGGGGCCCGCACGTCCGGACGCGTCCGTCGTGGTCCACGGTGCGACCGCGGTCGCCGCCCGGGCGATCATGTTCGAGCGCCCGAGCGCGCGGGTGCTGCCGGCGCTGGTGAACGGCGCCGCGGGAGTGGTCGTGACCGTGGCCGGGAAGCCGGTCTCGGTCATGGGATTCATCGTCTCGCGCGGCAGGATCGTGCAGATCGACGTGATGGGAGACCCCGAACGCCTCGACCGGCTGGAGCTGGCCATCCCCGGCTGACCGCATCCGGTCGGCGCATCACACGCGGCGACCGCCCGGAGACGAGCGGTCGCCGCACCCGTTCCCGCCTCCGGGAGCGCTCACCCCGGCGCTCCCGCCCATTATTTTTCCGGCTCCTTGTCACACCGGGCGGCTTTGAGGTGTCACCCATATAACGTGACTGAAAGGATCCTGAACATGCGCAAGTGGCTGCCGCTTGTCGCGATCTGTGCCGGCACCTTCATGCTGCTGGTCGACGTGACCATCGTGACCGTAGCGCTACCCGACATGTCCGTAAGCCTGGACGCCTCGCTCTCGGACCTGCAGTGGGTGCTCAGCCTGTACGCGCTCGTGCTGGCCGCTCTGGTGATGACCGCGGGCTCGCTCGCGGACCGGATCGGGCGACGCAGCGTGTACCTGGGTGGCCTCGTACTCTTTGCGATCGGCTCGCTGTTGTGCGGCGTGTCCGGGAACGTCGGCCTGCTCATCGCCTCGCGCGGGCTGCAGGGCCTGGCCGCGGCGGCGATGTTCGCCACCACACTGGCCCTGATCACCAGCTCCTACGAAGGCCGGGACCGGGGCATCGCCTTCGGCGCCTGGGCCGCGGTCAACGGCGCCGCCTCCGCCGCGGGACCGGTGCTCGGTGGCGTGCTCACCTCCAACCTCAGCTGGCGGTGGATCTTCTTCGTGAACCTGCCGGTCTGCGTCGTCGCCATCGTCCTCACCCTGATGGCGGTGAACGAGTCCCGCAATCCCCACCCGCAGCGCATCGACCTGCCCGGCATGGTCAGCTTCACCGTCGCCATCGCCGCGCTCGTCTACGCGCTGATCAGAGGGTCCTGGAGCTCCGGCCTCACCCTCGGGATGTTCGCCCTCGCCGCTGTCGCCCTGATCGTGTTCGTCGTCGTCGAGAGCCGGCGGGAGAGCCCGATGCTGGACCTCTCGCTGTTCCGCAACCCGTCCTTCCCGACGGTGCTGCTCGCGGCGGCGGCCCTGCCCGCGGCGGCCTGGGCCTACTGGGCCTACCTGACCCTCTGGCTGCAGTCGGTGCTGGGCCTCAGCGCGATCCAGGCCGGTCTGGTGTTCCTCCCGGCCAGCCTCACCACCTTCACGGTGTCCATGGTGCTCGGCCGGGTGATGCACAAGTTCGCACCAGGCCGGCTGATCGGGACGGGCCTGCTGCTCATCGCCGCGGGCGTGCTCGCCCAGACCGCGCTCGGCCCGGGATCCGGCCGGGCCGTCGTGCTGCCGGGGCTGTTCCTCGTCGGCCTGGGCGCGGGCCTGGTGCTGGGCCCGCTGTCCGCCGCCGCGATGGCGGCGGTGCCCGGGCCGCGCGCGGGCATGGCGTCGGGCGCCGTCAACACCTTCCGCCAGACCGGTTACGCGTTCGGGGTCGCCGTGCTCGGCGCGGTCTTCCACAGCAAGCTGGAGCACACCGCGGGGCACGACCTCGTCGGCCCGCTCAGCAACGGCGAAGCGGGTACCTTGATCGCCCGGGGCAACGACGTGGCGGACCTGGTGCGCCAGGCGTACGCCGACGCCCTGGACGGGATCCTGCTGGTGGCCGCGGGCCTGAGCCTGGTCGCGGCGATCGCGGTGTTCGTGTTCGTGCGACCGCCGCGGCCCGTTCCGGAGCCGAAGGCGGCGCCCAAACCGTCGCTGGCCGCCGACGCGTGACCACCTGAGACACCGCCGCCGTGGCCGGGCCGAGTCCGGTAACCCCCGGCCGGAGGACGCTCGGCGTCCGGCCCGGTCACGGCGCGCGGCACCACGCGGCCCGACCGATCCCGCCGCGTACGGCACACGACGCGGTCCGCGGCGCCCCGGCCGGCGCGCGACGGAACCCCGCCCCTGAAGCCAGGGGCGGGGTTCCGTCGTACCCGTCGTGACGCGCTCGTCGGGGCGGGCGCCCGGGGCGTGAATACGGCGTGACGGCCGGCGATCGCCCGCCGGCCGTCACGCCGTGCCGGGGCGTCTCTCAGGAGGCGGAGTCCGGGTACTCGCCGGCGCTCGCGTGGTCGGCGAGGCAGACGGCGGCGCTGTTGGCGATGGGCACGCCCGCCAGGTACTCCTCCGGCAGGTCGAAGGCGTCGACCAGCGTCGTCAGGTGCGGGGCCAGTTCGTCCATCATCTCGTCGATGACGAAGGGCAGTTCGCGCACCTGCTCGGCGTTCAGGTGCCCCTCGGCCAGCAGATCGCCGGTGCGCCCGGCGAGCTGGTCCAGCAGGAACAGCGTGCACAGCCGCGCCATCAGCCTGTGTGCCTCGGGATCAGCCGCCTGCTCGGCCGCCGCGATGAAGGCGTCGGCCGCCCGGAGCACGGCGTGCGCGGCGACCATCTCCAGAGCCGCCGAGGACGCCTTGTTCCAGCGGGCCACCGGGTTCTTGGCGGGACCGCGGCGCAGAGCGACGCGGGCCCGTGCCTGCCAGATGGCCTCGGACCGGGCGAGCAGCCCGTGCAGATACCGCGGGTCGGTCAGCGCGTCGGGTCCCGCCTGCCGCATCTCACCGGACGCGGTGTCGTGGCCGAACAGCATCTCCGCCGCCGCCTTGGCCCAGATCACCAGGTTGTCGCCCTCGGCGGTGATGGTCCCCTCGGTGTACTGGGGCAGCCCGATCAACCCGTTGACCGCGAACAGGCCCTGGGCACCGCACCGTTCGCGGGCCTCGATGGTGATGGAGCGGGCCTGCCAGGTGATCCACCCCTTGGCGACGGCCACCGTGCGTTCGATGTCGGCGCGGTCGTCCTCGGTGTGCGCGGCCCAGTCGGCGAGGGCCGCGCGGTGCAGGAACGTCATCGCGTAGACGGAGGCCAGCGAGGTGAGCAGCCGGCCGTGATGGCTGCGGTGACTGTTGACCGGTATGCGCTCACCCGCCTTCGGGCCGGCCACCTCCCGGTGCTCGCCGTAGCGCACGGCGATGGCCAGGGCGGCCCGCGCCGCCCCGACGGCGGCACCGCTCATGCACAGCTTGCCCATGGTGACCCGACCGATGGAACGCAGGAACCGCTTGCGCCGGTTGCCCACGTTGCTGACCAGGGTGCCGTCCTCGCCGTAGCGGCCGTGTTCGGCTTCCAGCAGGGCCTCGCGGGGCAGCCGCACCCGGTCGAAAGCGGTGAGGCAGTGGTCGACGGGCGCGCCGGGGCGCAGCGGCAGCCGGCGCACCCGGATGCCCGGCAGCAGGCCGCGCTCGTCGCTCAGCGGGGTCAGGAAGAGGAACACGCCCTGGTCCTGGCCGTCCACGATGAGCCGGGCGGCGACCACGGCCGTCTTGGGGCCGCCGGTGGTGCTGGTGTTGGGCATGAACTTCTCGGCGCCCGCGTGTGGCGTGTGCAGGACGAACCCGCCCGTCTCGCGGTCGAGTTCGGCGGTCGTCTCCAGCGCGGCACTGTCGTTGCCGTGGTCCAGTTCGGTGCACAGGAACGTACCGGTGCGGCGCAGCGACGTGAACTCGGACAGGTCCCGGCCGGAGGTGTCGTGGTCGAGCAGACTGCCGAGGAACAGGTTGTAGTGAATGCTGGCGACCGTGCACAGGCCTCCGCCGCCGTCCACGATGGCCGCCCACTCGTGCAGTCCGGCGAGCAGACCGGGGTCGGTGGCGAGGCGCTCCGGGTCTCCGGCCGTGTCGTTGACCAGCCGCAGCCATCGGTAGGACTGGGCCGCCTGCTCGGCGGGGGAGCGGCCCGGCCGATGACGGAAGGTGTCGTCGGCTATCAGCCGCCGCCACCTGTGGTGGACCCGCTCCCGCTCGTCGTCCCGGCCGAAGAGCAGCCGGGCCAGTTCGGCGGCCGGCGCGGCCGCCGTTCCCGCGGGATCGCTCACCGCCGAAGGGTCGTTCGCGCGCGAGACCAGGTCTGGCGGGTGCTGCGCGGGCTCGCCGGTGGGACGCGTGCCGGGCTGGACTGTCAGAAGGGCCATGACCCTCTCTCCCCGTTGTCGCAGATCCGGAGCTGGATGTGCAGACCACAAAAGATACGGACCCACCGGTTTTCTCTTCAAGCCGATTAGAGGTAAATCACAACCGGTCGGTAGTACGGTTCTTGACGGTGATTCGAGTGGGTCCGGAGCGGAATACCCTATTCCGACCGGCGGTTCAAGGGTGCCCCCGCGCGTAGTATTGCGGATCGGGAGGATAAAATACCAAGCGGAAGGTTTCCTTCCGATGAAGTGCATGCGTAACCGAACGCCCGTAACGGGCGCGTGGACGCATGGCCGGGGCGAGAGCCCCTCTATGGTTGACCGTTGGACTTGGGGGGTGGCGGAATACAAACCCGCCGGTTTATTTTCTACGGCAGGATCGGATGAACTGCGCGGAGGTATCGGACCGTGGCACTGCAGGAACGGGCCATCAGGACGAGGAGGGCCATCCTCGTCGCGGCCGCCGCGGTCTTCGCGGAGGTCGGCTACGAGGCTGCGACGATCTCCGAGATCCTGCACCGGGCCGAGGTCACCAAGGGCGCCCTCTACTTCCACTTCGCCTCGAAGGAGGAGCTGGCCCAGGCGGTCCTGGCCGGCCAGCTCGCCGCGATGCCGGCCGCGCCGCAGCAGCAGCTGAAACTGCAGCAGGGCCTGGACGAAGCGTTTCTGCTCGCTCATCTCCTCGCCGAGGGTGACCCGGTCGTGCAGGGCAGCATCAGGCTGACGGTCGACCAGGGCGCCCCGAACGACGCCCTGGACCGGCGGCTGCCGATGAGCGCCTGGATCGGGCACAACATCGACCTCCTGGGCAAGGCGAAGGAGAACGGGGAGCTGCTGCCCCACGTCGACGTGGAGGCGGCGGCCCGGATGTTCGTCGGCGCGTTCACCGGCGTTCAGGTGCTGTCGAAGATCATGTCCGACCATGCCGATCTGCCGGAGCGCGTGGCGGATCTGCAACGGCACCTCATGGCGAGCATCGCGGTCCCGGCGGTGCTCATGCAGCTCGACACGGCCGCCGACCGGGGGGCCCGGGTGTTCGAGGCCGCGATGAAGCTGCGTGAGGCAGGAGAGGAGGGCGCGCCGGACCAGACCGTTCCGGCCGCGGAACAGGCCGGCGCCGCCGGCTGACGCACGACCGGGCCAGGCCCGGACAGCACAACTGAACAGTCGTTGGGGGCGTGGGATCGGTGCGCCCTCGGAGGGGAGGGCGGGGGACCCCTCCCCTGGGCACGGCACGACGCAGACACGTGCACGACCGAGACCCGGGGAGAAACGACCATGAAGACGACGTCCTGCCCTTACGCCCTCGATGTGACGGGGCGCGACCTGGCAGGTGAGGCGGCGATGTTGCGGGCCCAGGGCCCGGCCGTGCGGGTGGAGCTGCCGGGCGGTGTCATCGCCTGGGCGGTGACGCGGCAGCGGCACATCGAGCGGCTGCTGACCGATGAGCGCGTCTCGAAGGACCCGCGCCTGCACTGGCCCGCGTTCATCGAGGGGAAGATCACCGAGGACTGGCCGCTGTATCCGTGGGTGGCCAACGAGAACATGCTGTTCGCCTACGGCGACAGCCACGCCCGGTTGCGCCGGCTGGTCGCCGGGGCGTTCACCGCCCGGCGGACCGAGGAGCTGCGGCCCAGGGTCGCCGCGATCACCGCGGAACTCGTGGACAAGCTCGCCGCCGTCCCGCCCGGCACGCCGGTCGACCTGCGCGCCGGCTTCGCCGAACTGCTGCCCATGCGGGTGATCTGCGAACTGTTCGGGGTTCCGCAGGGAGAGGCGACGGACGCGCTGTGCGTGGCGCTGCACAAGGTCTTCGGTACGACCCTCACCGGACAGGAGATAGAGGCCGCCCGCATGGAGGCCTTCATGCTGCTGGCCAACCACGTGGCGGCTCGCCGGGCCGAGCCGGGCGACGACCTGACCTCGTCGCTCATCGAAGCGCGGGACCAGGGGGACCGGCTCAGTGAGGAGGAGTTGTTCGGCACCCTCTTCCTCATGATCGCCGGCGGTCAGGACACCACCGCGGCGCTGATCACCAATGCCCTGGGCGCGTTGCTGAGCCACCCCGAGCAGCTGGAGCACGTTCGCGCGGGCCGGGCCACCTGGCAGGACGTGTCGGCCGAGACCATGCGCGTGCACACCCCCGGCGCCTACTCGCCGATGCGGTTCGCCGTCGAGGACATCGATCTGGACGGCGTGGCCATCCGCAAGGGCGACGCGATCCTGGTCAACTTCGCCGCCGCCGGCCGGGATCCCGAGCGCTACGGCGAGCACGCCGACCGCTTCGACGTACTGCGCTCGGACCGCGAGAAGAACAGCATCGGGTTCGGCTACGGCACGCACCGCTGCATGGGCGCCCCGCTCGCCGAGGTGGAGGCCACCGGGGCCTTCGCCGAGCTGTTCGAGCGCTTCCCCAGGATGCGGCTGGCCTGCTCACCGGAGGAACTGCGGCCCATGCAGAGCTTCCTGATGAACTCCTACCGGGAGCTGCCGGTCATCCTGACTCCGGCGGACTGACACGGACACGGCGTGGCCGGCGGGACTCCGCCATCCCGGCCCGGGATGGCGGAGTCCCGCTGCGTTCCGGGCGGCGCATGAGGCTGAAGGACACGTGCGTGGCGGGGCGGGCAAGTCCGTGCCGGCGGCCCGTGTGCGGACCCGGCGTGGAGGGACGTGCGGACGCACCCCGACAAACATACCAAGCGAGCGGTTTGTTAGGATCCCCGTTCCCGGGCGAGAGGAAGCGTGGTGGCCAAGCAGGACCGAGCGGTGCGCACGCGCCAGATCCTGATCCGCGCAGCGGCCGAGGTGTTCGCCGCCGACGGGTACGCCCTGGCCTCCCTCTCCGTGATCAGCAAACGCGCCGGGGTGAGTTCCGGCGCCCTGCACTTCCACTTCGCCAGCAAGGACGACCTGGCCAGGGAGATCGAGTCCGAGGCGGCGGACTCCGGAGAGCGACTGGCCGAGGGCTGCCGCAGCACGACCGGGTCCGCGCTGCAGGTGCTGGTGCGTACGGCGTTCGGTCTGGTGCTCGCGGCCGCCGACGACCCCGTTCTCCGGGCCGGGCTGAAACTGAGCGGCGACCCGTCGCGCAAGGGTGACGCGGAGCTGCTCGACTGGTGGCGCGGCCTGGTGCGGGACTTGGTCCTGCAGGCGCGGGACACGGGAGAGCTCGCGCAGGACGTCTCGGCCGACGACGCGACGACGACGATCGTCGCGGCCACGGTCGGGTTCGCGGTGATCGCCATGGCGGAGGCCGAGTGGCCCACCGCGGAACGCCTCGCCCGTTTCTGGTCCCTGGTGCTGCCCTGGCTGGCGGCGGCCCCCGAGCGCGTGCCCGACCTGGTGACCCACGGCGCCCAGCGGCACGCCCGCGTCCACTGAGCGGAGTGCTGTTCCAGCGGGCCCAAAGCTCCTCTTGAGCGCGATGCCGGACGGTTGCGGAAAAGAGGAGGCGGCATGGACGACGGGTTCGCCCCAGGGGGCTCGGGGCCGACGGGTGGCGCGCACGCTCTGCTCCGGGTGGAGCGGGGCCGGGCCACGGACGCGGAACTGGCCGCCGTGACCGTCGTGTTGCTCTCGCTGATGGCCGACCAGAGCGAGGACACGGGCGTGCGGCGGAGCCCCGGCGCGCCGCGGTGGCGCCCCGAACGGGTGGCCGCCGCCTACCGCTCCCCCTACAGCTGGCGGTGAAGCCGCCGTCGTCCATGGCTCATTCGTCTGCGGCCCGTACCCCCGCCTGCATCAGCCGCACAGGCGGTCTGGCGGCGGGAGCGACCTCCTCCGGGCCTCACCACGTGGGAGGGATACGCCGTGAGCGTTGTCAATGACATACCCCGGGTCTCGGAGGAGGTGGCCGCCACCCGTGCACGCGTCGCCGAACTGCGGACGGTGCGGGCGGAGGCGCTGGCCGGTCCCGGCGAGAAGGCGACCGAGGCGCAGCACGCCAAGGGCAAGCTGACGGCGCGGGAGCGGATCGGGCTGCTCCTGGACCCGGGTTCCTTCCAGGAGGTCGAGCAGCTGCGCCGGCACCGGGCGACCGGTTTCGGGCTGGAGGCGAAGAAGCCGTACACCGACGGTGTGATCACCGGCTGGGGCACGGTGGAGAGCCGTACGGTCTTCGTCTACGCCCACGACTTCCGGATCTTCGGCGGTGCGCTGGGCGAGGCCCACGCGACCAAGATCCACAAGATCATGGACATGGCCATCGCGGCCGGTGCGCCGCTGGTGTCGCTGAACGACGGCGCGGGTGCCCGTATCCAGGAGGGCGTCTCGGCGCTGGCCGGTTACGGCGGCATCTTCCAGCGCAACACCCGGGCGAGCGGGGTCATCCCGCAGATCTCGGTGATGCTCGGTCCGTGCGCGGGCGGCGCGGCCTACAGCCCCGCGCTGACCGACTTCGTGTTCATGGTCCGCGAGACCTCGCAGATGTTCATCACCGGCCCGGACGTGGTCAAGGCGGTCACGGGCGAGGAGATCACCCAGAACGGCCTGGGCGGCGCCGACGTCCACGCCGAGACCTCCGGCGTCTGCCACTTCGCCTACGACGACGAGGAGACGTGCATCGAGGAGGTCCGGTACCTGCTCTCGCTGCTGCCGCAGAACAACCGCGAGTATCCACCGCACGGCCCGAGCACCGACCCGCCGGCGCGGCGGTCACAGGCGCTGCTCGATCTCGTCCCGGCGGACGGCAACCGCCCGTACGACATGACCAAGGTCATCGAGGAGATCGTCGACGACGGCGAGTACCTGGAGGTCCACGAGCGCTGGGCCCGCAACATCATCTGCGCCCTGTCCCGCCTCGACGGCCAGGTCGTCGGGATCGTCGCCAACCAGCCGCAGACCCTGGCCGGCGTCCTGGACATCGAGGCGAGTGAGAAGGCCGCCCGGTTCGTCCAGATGTGCGACGCCTTCAACATTCCCCTGGTCACCCTCCTGGACGTTCCCGGGTTCCTCCCCGGGGTGGACCAGGAGCACGGCGGAATCATCCGGCACGGCGCGAAGCTGCTGTACGCCTACTGCAACGCCACCGTGCCCCGCGTCTCGATCATCCTGCGCAAGGCGTACGGAGGTGCCTACATCGTCATGGACTCCCAGTCCATCGGCGCCGACCTCACCTACGCCTGGCCGACGAACGAGATCGCCGTGATGGGCGCGGACGGCGCCGCGAACGTCATCTTCCGCCGGCAGATCGCCGAGGCCGACGACCCCGACGCGGCACGCGAGCGCATGGTCAAGGAGTACAAGGCCGAGCTGATGCACCCCTACTACGCGGCCGAGCGCGGCCTGGTGGACGACGTCATCGACCCCGCCGAGACCCGCGAGGTGCTGAGCCGCGCCCTCGCGATGCTGCGCAGCAAGCACGCCGAGGTGCCCTCGCGCAAGCACGGCAACCCGCCGCAGTAGCACGGCGGCCGGCCGCGCCGGCGGACGCCCTCCGGGGCGGGGCTGCCCGCGGGCCCCCAGGCCCCCGACGCGCTCCGCCGCGCGCGGAGCCACCGCTGACGCCTCGTCACCCCCGGACGCCGGCCGGCGCGCCCGCCGGCTCGGCGTGGTGTCATGCGCGAGCCCCGGCCGGGCGCCGAGCCGCCCACAAGCGCGGTGGAAAAGCCGGCCCGACGTCTCGAAGCAAACAGACCGACACGTTTTTCCCACCGAGGCTTCAGGCGGCCTTTCACGGCCGGGCGGAGGCGCAGGTCGGCGTGCCTCCACGGCCCTGCCCGCTCGCGTCATCCCGTAGGACGGGGAACTGCGCATTTTCAGCCCGCCCGTTCCGGACTTCCAGTGGCGCCTTGTTTTCGCTGCTCTGTGCGCTGTGAAAGCGGAATGTGCGGGTCAGCCTGCGGTTTCTCCTGGCCGGGTCGGGAGGAGGGCGAACGTCCGTTTGATATGTAGTGGCTGAAATGCGTCGCTTCAGCGAGTCTTGAGCCGTCTTGGATTGACAAACCGACTGTGCTGTTTTTTTATCGGGGGGTCCAATTGCGAGGCAGAGCATCGGGCCGCGGCATCGGAAGCGCACATGCCGAGTACCGGTCTTCAGCCTGAACTCATGGGGGAGAATGTGGACATCAATGTGCTGGGCCCGCTATCAGTGCGCGAGAACGGGGTGTCCGTCGTTCCGACGGCGCCCAAACCGCGGCAGGTTCTCGCCCTGCTCGCGCTCCACGCAGATCAGGTCGTCTCCGTGAACGCTCTGGTGGAGGAGCTGTGGGGAGGCAAGCCTCCCCGCAGCGCACGCACCACGCTGCAGACCTACGTGCTGCAACTCCGGGAGCTGATCGCCGAGGCGCTCGCCCACGGCGGGAACGAGCGGTGCACCCCGAAGGACATCCTCGCCACCGTCCCCGGCGGCTACCGCCTGGAGACGCGGGCCGGAATCGTCGACTTCCGGGAGTTCGAACGCGGCGCGGGAGCCGGCTACCGCGCCATGGACGCGGAGGACTACACCGGCGCCGCCCGCCGGCTGGCGGACGCGCTCTCGCTGTGGAGCGGACCCGCGCTCACCGACATCCAGGCGGGCATCCGGATCGACATGGAGGCCAGGAGGCTGGAGGAGGCGCGGCTGTGCGCGCTCGATCAGCGCATCGAGGCCGACCTGCGGCTGGGCCGGCACCGCGAACTGCTGCCCGAACTGACGGTGCTGGTCAACCAGTTCCGGATGCACGAGAGCCTGCACGGGCAGTTCATGCTGGCGCTCCACCGCTCGGGCCGGCGCGGCGAGGCGCTCGACGCCTACCAGCGGCTGCGCACCACGCTCGTCTCCGAGCTGGGCCTGGAGCCGTCCGCCGCGCTCAGCCGGCTGCAGCGCTCCATCCTGGTGGCCCGTCCGGAGAACTCACCGGCGGCGCCGAACACCGCGGGCCACGGCCTGGTCGCCCGCACGGTCTGACACCCACCGTCCTCCGGCCCACCGTGCCCGGCCGGGCCGGGGGAGTGGGTGCCGTGAAACCGCCGTACCCAGCGGTCCCCGGCACACCGGAACACGCGCAGGACGATCGCTGTCGCCGCGCAACGCATCCCCCCATCGGACATCACTGCCCGATGGGGGGATGACGCATGGCATGGGCCCGCGGGCCGCGCGCCCCCGCCGCGCGCGGCCCGGTCGCCCTGCGTCCGCACAGCGGCCCGCGGGAGGATGGGGTGAGACCCTGACGGCGAGTGCCGGCCTGTCGGCAGAGGGAGGGGCCTCGCCGCTCGCTCCCGGCATCAGGCCGCGTACAGGTCGAACGTGGACGTGCGGCGCGGCCCCGCGGCGACGTCCAGGCCGGGATCGACCGCGAGCATCGCCTGGTGCATGCGCTGCAGCTGCGGGGAGGGCTCCACCCCGAGTTCGTCGATGAGGCGCTGACGCAGCCGGCGGTACACATCCAGCGCGGCGGCCTGCCGGCCCGAGCGGTACAGGGCCACCATTGCCTGCGAGTGCAGCCCCTCGTGCTGCGGATGACGGGCGATCAGGTCGGTCAGCTCGGGGATCAGCTCGACGTGCCGGCCCAGTCGAAGCTCGGCGTCGATACGGCGCTCTCGGGCGACCAGACGACTCTGCTCCAGCCGCATCACCTCGACCTCCAGCACCGGCCCGAGCCGGACGTCGACGAGCGCCGGCCCCTCCCAGAGGTCCAGCGCCTCACGCAGCAGGGAGGCCGCGCCGGCGTCATGGCCGTCGTCGAACGCCTTCCGGCCCTCCACGACGAGCCTCTCGTAACGGTAGACATCGACCGCCTCGGCGGGGATCTGGAGCAGATAGCCGCCGTAGCGGGTGGCGAGCACGTCCTTGGCCGAACCGGGCACGTCCGGGCCCATGGCGGTGCCCAGCAGACGGCGCAGCTGCAGGATGTACGTCTGAAGCGTCGTCAGCGAGCTCTGCGGCAGCTCGGTGCCCCAGATCTCCTCCATCAGGGTGGGCACCGGCACGACCCGGCCGGGGTTCAGGGCGAGCAGCGCCAGGATCTGGCGGGGCTTGCCCGCCGTCGGAACGATCGAGATTCCGTTCACTTCCGCGTTCAGCGCGCCCAGAACTTTTATGTTCATTCTTCCTCCGTATCGTTTCCGCTGTTGCCGGATCAGTGCGTCGGCGAGGCTTCAGATGGTGTCTTCAACGGCGATTCCCCTGCGGTTTTCGCGGGCCAGCCGCGAGGGGGGGTGCAGCTTCCGTCGAGAGCCGCGCGAGACGGTGTCGAGCGCTTCTCGAGCGGCACTGCCCGACCGGCGCTGACGGACCGCTGACACGGCGCTGACGCGGTATCGGCGCGCTGGTGACGGCTGCCGGGACACCTGTTCCGGCCGGGCCCGTGCTGTTATCTTTCCAGCCATGGCGACGGAAACGAAGCGTTCGACCGCCTATCGCGACGGGGACACGCTCATCATGGGACTGCTCGCCCGGCTCGCCCCGACGGGCGGAAGCGACTTCTTGCCGGACCTGCCGGGCCGAAAGCTCCTCGCCCTGGTCGGCCATTACCACCGGCGCCCGGTGCGGGTGGGTTTCCCGGAGCCGGCCGCCGAGCGTCCTTGACATTCCCTGGAGAAAGACTCCACGCAAACCTGGGTCCGGGTGGTGGATCCCGCATTCCCCGGGCATGCCGACTACGGTGCCGAGGACTCTTTGGATATCCCCGTGCGAGGACGGCATGGAGTTTCGGATTCTGGGTTCCGTGCAGATCTGCGACGCCCGCACCGATCTGCGGATCGTGCCCGTGGGCGCCAAGCAGCGCACCCTGCTCGGCGCCCTCGTGGTCAAGGCCGGGCAGGTGGTGCCCACCGGCCGTCTCGTCGACGAGTTGTGGGGCGACGAACCCCCCGCGAACGCGGCCAACGCCCTGCAGGCGCACGTGGCCCGGCTGCGCAGACTGCTTCCGGCGGGACCGGGGGAGCGGCAGCACGAGTGGCTGGCCACCCACCCCACCGGCTACATGCTGCGCCCGGGGGACCTCGATGCGGACGTCGACGCACGCCGCTTCACACGCCTGGTCGCCGAGGGCCGGACGCTGCTCGCCACCGACCCCGCCCGCTCGGCCGACGTCCTGCGTGCGGCACTCGGACTCTGGCGGGGCGCGGCCCTGGAGGGCAGCGGCCGAGGCGCCATCTGCTCGGCGGAGGCCGCCCTGCTGGAGGAAGGCAGACTCGTCGCCCTGGAGACCCTGTACGACGCGAGCCTGCGCGCGGGGGCCGCGCGTGAGATCACCGGCGAGCTGGAAGAGCTGACGGTCGTCCATCCGCTGCGCGAGCGCTTCTACGAACTGCTCATGACCGCGCTCTACCGGTGCGGCCGGCAGGCGGAGGCCCTGGTCACCTACGAACGGGCCCGCCGCAGACTCGTCCACGACCTGGGCATCGAGCCGGGACCCGCGCTGCGCCGCCGGATGGAGTCGATCCTCCGCCACCGGGACTTCGACGCGGACCCGGGCGGCCCCGTGCGCACGGAACCCCAGGGTCCGGGGACCGGCCGCACCGCGATGCCCGGCGGCTCCTCGGGCGAGCCGGTGACCGACGAGACCGACGTACGGCTGCTGCGCGACGAGATCGCCTGGCTGCGCCGGCACGTCGAGCGGCTCGCCCAGCAACAGCAGGACCTGCTCAGCCTGCTCAGCCGGCTCGACCGGCTCACCCTGCGCGAGGCGTCCGTCCTCTAGCGCCTCCACGTGTTCCCGGTGAGCACCGCCCGGGACGCGGACGGGAACCGCACCCCGGCCGGAGCCGTCACACCCCCACCTCCCGGGACGCCGACGCGGAAGGGCGGCGCCGCGTCCAGCGTCGCCCGAGTGCGGCCCATGCCGCGCACGAGAGGCTTCGGACAGTATCGGGCCGCGGACCATCAGTGAGGTCTCGCCCGGAGCGGCTCTTGCCACCCTCTGCGGACATCGGCGGGGCCGCGCGGCGCGAAGAGCGGCGGGGGTGCCGCACCGGAACAGGGACCGGTGCGGCGCGCAGTGGTGTGCGAGACGTCGGTGCGGCGCAGGCGGCCGCGGATCACGAGGGGGATGGCAGATGCCGGTCGCGCGAGTGCACCGCATGGCCGCGGAGGTGACCACATCGGCCCCGGCCGGAGTGCTGTACGGGCTGATCGCCGACGCCACGCAGTGGCCGCTGTTCTTCCCGAACTGCCTGCACGTGGAGCGGCTGGGCTTCGACGGCGCCCACGAGCGG
Organism: Streptomyces sp. NPDC096012; assembly: GCF_040426375.1. NCBI lineage: Bacteria > Bacillati > Actinomycetota > Actinomycetes > Kitasatosporales > Streptomycetaceae > Streptomyces > Streptomyces sp. NPDC096012. The sequence continues at coordinate 205,038 of NZ_JBEOTD010000009.1, read as the reverse complement.
CTGCGCATGTGGGCCATGACGGAGGGCCGGGTCTCCTCCTGGGTGTCCAGCCGCGAACTGGACGTCGGCCGCCGGTGCGTGACGTTCCGTCAGGACCTGACCGACGCGCCCGTCGAGTCCATGACCGGCATGTGGACGATACATCCGCTGGGCGACCGCTGCCGGGTGGTGCTGGAGTACCAGTTCACCGTCACCGGGGACGCCCCGGCCCAGGTGGCCTGGGCGGAGCGGGTCACCCGCGCCAACGGCCGGGACCAGCTGGACCGGCTGGTCTGGATCGCCGAGCGCTGGCCCAGACTGGACGAACTCCAGCTGTCCGTCGAGGACACCGTGCGCCTCGAGGGCTCCGCCGACGCCGCGTTCGACTTCCTCTACCGGGCCGAGGACTGGACCGCCGGCCTGCCGGACGTACGCGGTGTGCGCCTGGTGGAGGACCACCCGGGTGTCCAGATCATGACGGTCGACGGCCTCGCCGGCGACGGCAGCGCACACCACACCGAGTCCGTCCGCATCTGCTTCCCCGGCGCGGGCCGGCTCGTCCACAAGGAGACCGTCACCTCCCCCCTGATGTCGGCACACACCGGCGAGTGGTCGGTGGAGCCCGACGGGTCGGGCGTGAACCTCACCGCCCGGCACCACGTGCTGCTGCGCGAGGACGCCATCGCCGACGTCCTCGGTGCCGGCGCGACCTTGGCCGAGGCGCGGCAGCACGTGCGCGAAGCGCTGAGCGGGCGGGAACACCTCGTCCTCCAGCAGGCGATACGGCATGCCGCGGGCGCGGTGCGGGTGCTGTGACGCCCGGCGGGCACCGGCCGCCGGAAACCGCGGTCCCGACTCTCTGACACCGCGGCCGTCGCCCGCTTGTGCCGTTCGGTGGCTTCCCGACACCGGTGGTGCTGCCCGGTCATGCCGTTCGGTGGCTTCCTTGCGGCGGTGGTGCTGCCCGTTCATGCGTTGGGTGGCTTCCCGACACCGGTGGTGCTGCCCGCTTGTGCCGTTGGGTGGCTTCCTGACGGTGGTGGTGCTGCCCGGTCATGCCGTTGGGTGGCTTCCTGACGGTGGTGGTGCTGCCCGGCCATGCCGTTGGGTGGCTTCCCGACGGTGGTGCCGCTGCCCGGCCGGAGTCATTCGCTCTGCCGCCGCACGAGCCGGCAGGGCAGGCCGGCGGCCGGGCGCCCGGTGGTCGCCCGAGCCGTAGTCCAGAGCTCCTCCACGGAAACTCCAGCGGCGTTGACGCACCGTCAGTTGCATGACGGGGGGACCCGGCACCATACCGGCCGGTGTGCCGCTACCCGGCATCCCTGCGGCCTGCGGTCCCGTCCGGGACGAGGCGGCGACGGCGAGGAGGACGAGACATGGCCAGGTCGGGCCGGTGGCGCCGTGTACGGATCCGCAACGATCGCCGCACAGCGGTGCCCGACAGGGCGGACCGGCCGTCCGTGCCCGTGCCCCGGCAGCGCTGTGACGCACTGCTGGACTCCGCCGCCGACCGGTTCACGGCACGGCACGTCGAGCAGATCTGGTGGCGCTGGCACGGGCCGCTGGACACCGAGAGGTTCGTGTCCGCCTGGCAGTCCGTCGCGGAACGCGAAGCCGTCCTGCGGGCGGCCTTCGAACGGCGGCCGAGTCCGCGCATCGTCTTCCATCCGCACGCCCACACCCAGGTGCTGCGGCACCTCGCCGGCAGCGTCGACTGGGACGAACTGCTGCAGGAGGACCGGCTGCACGGTTTCGACGTCAGCCGTCCCGGCCTGCTGCGGGTCACGCTCGTCGACACCGGCGTACCGGACGGCACCCGGGTCCTGCTCACCTTCCACCACGGTCTGCTGGACGCCCGCAGCGCGTACGTCCTGGTGAACGAGTTCAGCCGTGCCTACCTCGCGGACGGCGTGCTCCCCGGCGGGGAGCGCCGGCCGGACATCCGCGACTGGATGTGCTGGCTGCAGCGTCAGGACACGGCATCGGCACGGGACTTCCTCAGCCGCGTCCTGCCCGCCGGCACGCCCGTCGTCCTGCCGGTCCCGGCCGGTCCCCGTACGCGCCGGCAGGGACGTGGCCGGGCCGAGGCCCGGCTGACCACCGCCGAGGCGAACCGGCTGCACCGCTGGGCGGCCACGCGGGGCCTGCCCGACTCCAGCATGGTCCACGTCGTGTGGGCGCTCCTGCTGTACCGCGCGGCGAAGGCGACCGGACCCGTCCCGGTCTGTTTCGGCGTCACGGCCTCCGGGCGCGGCATCACCCTGGAGAGCGCCGAGCGGCTGGTGGGACCGCTGCGCGCACGCCTGCCGGTGACCGTCCTGGTGGACCCCTCCTGGCCTATCGGCCGGCTGCTGGCCGCGCTGCGCGACCGGGTGCTGGAGATGGCGGCGTACGAATGGGTCTCCACCGGGCAGATCCGGGAGTGGGCCGGCCGGCCCGACTCGTCGCCGCAGAGCTTCGTCTCCCTGGAACACACCCCGTGCTGGCCCGCCGATCTGCGGGCCCAACTCGCCGAGCAGGGCATCCGGTTCGGGCGGCAGCACGCCGGTGGCGCACACCCCGCCGAACCGTTGGCCCTGCTCGTGCGCGGCGACGCCGACGGCTCGCGGAGCCTCGCCGTCGTCCACGACCGGTCCCGCATCGCCGACGCCGACGCGAGCCGGCTGGCCGACCAGTGCGTACGGCTGCTGCGGCATCTGCCCACCCTCGACGGCACCGAGACCGTGGCCGAGGTGCTGGACGCGGCCGCCCCGGAGGAACCACCACACGCGTCCCCGCCACGCCCCGGCCCTGGCCACTGACACATCCCGGCCGCGATCCCAGGCACTCGATGCCCGGCCGCCCAGACAGGTGAGCGGGAGCCACGACCTCGACGCCGGGGACGGGGGAGGGTGAGGATCCGCGCCCTCGGCAGCCTGTGTCCCAGGCCGCCGCACGAGGGCCCCGTGCGCTCGGCGTACCGCGGCCCAGGCCGGTGCGAGTCGCCGTCGACGGGGGCCCAAGGCGCCGTCCACCAGCGGGCCGTCCAGGATGGAGCGGCGTTCCGCCTGTTGTCCACCGGGCCCCGAGCCGCCCACGGCCACGCCACGACGGCAGGCACGGCGTGGCTGCGCCGCAGCAGGGGGGTACAGGCGGCGCCGTACTCCCTTGACCAAGCGTCACAGCTGGGACCGCGCACCGGGAAGAGGGCCTCTGACCTGCGCGTTGCCCCACCCGGCTCCGTACCGGTCCGGGCGCTCCGGCGCGCGTGCCCCGGTGGCCGCGGGGTGAGGCCGCCTTGCGGCGGCTCGAGGAAAGGGCGCTTGCGGTGTGACCTGGGTCACTCCTGGAGGCGCTTGGCGAGGGGGCCCCATCCGTGTCACGATTTCCGCACACCTCCCCTGCCCGAAAACAGCCGCAAGGCAGTGGATCGGCTGTCGTCCGCCGCTTCCCCGCGGGCGGGACCAGGCGAGATCCCCGTCTCCGTGAACCACGGCAGTCGCCTTCGTCCTCCGGGCAGTCGAAGTCCCTTCCCTTTCTTGAAGGACCTCTCGAGGCACCTCTTGAAGGACAGGGGCGACTCGCCGCCGACGCTTCTCCTCCGGCCAACCGCCACCACCGCCTGCCCGTGGCCGCACCCGTCAAACGCACGGCCCACGGACAAGCGGCGCCCCGGACCCGGAGGAAGAGCCCGCCAGGGCCCGTGGCGTCCGGCCGGGAGTCGCCACCTGCCCGCCCAGCTCATCGGCGGGCATGTCAGGCCACCGTGAAGAACCTCGTCGACAACCACACCGAGGGATGGCGCACAAGGCGACCCACATCGAGCTCAACGCCCCACGGCCCTTGCTGTCGAGACTCTAAAGAAGTGGATTCCGGATATGCCGAGGCTATGCAAGCCGGCGATGAACGCACCCGAACACATCATCACAGTGGAAGAGACTCTGGAATTTGCCGAAAGAGCACATGCCGGCAAGCCGCAGCTTGCTCTGGCGCTCCGTCTGATCCGCAACACGGGCGTGAAGAAGCGGCACATCGTCCAGCCCATCGAGAAGACGCTGCACCACCCGGGTTTCGAAGAGCGCAACCGCATCTACGAGGTCGAGTCGAAGAAGCGCACGCCCCAGGTCATCGAGCAGGCCCTGGCCAACGCCGAGGTGAACGCCCGAGACATCGACGCGATCATCTACGTCTCGTGCACCGGCTTCCTGATGCCGTCCCTGACGGCGTGGCTGATCAACACGATGGGCTTCCGCTCCGACACCCGGCAGATACCCATCGCCCAGCTGGGCTGTGCGGCCGGCGGTGCGGCGATCAACCGGGCCCACGACTTCTGCATGGCCCATCCCGGCAGCAACGTCCTGATCGTCTCCTGCGAACTGTGCTCGCTGTGCTACCAGCCGGAGGCGGACGACATCGGCTCGCTGCTGTCCGACGGCCTGTTCGGTGACGCCGTCGCGGCCGCCGTGGTGCGCGACGAGGGCGGCGTCGGCATCGAGCTGGAGCGCAACGCCTCCTACCTCATCCCGGACACCGAGGACTGGATCTCCTACGCCGTCAAGGACACGGGCTTCCACTTCCAGCTCGACCGCCGCGTGCCCGGCACGATGGAGCCGCTCGCCCCGGTCCTGCGCGAGCTGGCCAAGGACCACAGCTGGGACGCCGGCAAGCTCGACTTCTACATCATCCACGCCGGCGGTCCGCGCATCCTCGACGACCTCGCCAAGTTCCTCGAGGTCGACCGTGACGTGTTCCGCCACAGCTGGTCGACCCTGAGCGAGTACGGCAACATCGCCAGCGCCGTCGTGCTCGAAGCCGCCCGCAGGCTGTTCGAGGAGGACACCCCGGCGCCCGGTGCCACCGGCCTCATCGCCGGCTTCGGTCCCGGCATCACCGCCGAGATGGCGCTCGGCACCTGGGCCGTGGACGTCCCGCAGACCATCGTCTGAGCCCCGCACGGACAAAGGAAGCGAAGCATATGACTGACCTCATCGTGCCGGCAGGCGCTGGGCGCAAGCTGGTCACCCCGGCGCAGGAGGTGACCTTCAAGGCCACGAAGGAGATGGGATCCTCCGTCTCGATCTTCGAGGTGGTCGTTCCGCCCGGGTTCGATGTCGGGGCGCACGTGCACAACCGGTCCCAGGAGTTCTTCTACGTCCTGGACGGCGAGCTGGACCTGCTGTGCTTCGAGCCGACCGAGCGTACGTCGGACACCTGGCACCACTGGGAGTCCCCCAAGGGCGACCGCGTCGTCCGTGCCGGTGAGGGCAGTTGCATGTTCGTGCCGGCCGGCACCCCGCACGCGTTCCGCAACGCCACGGACAAGCCGGTGAAGATGCTCTTCCAGTGCTTCCCGTCGCCCGAGCACGAAGCCTACTTCGAAGAGATCGCGGAGATCTGGTCGCGCGGCACCGCCGTGGACCCCGCGGCGGTGGAGGCCATGCGCCGGCGGTACGACGTCAGCCAGCTCACGCCGCTGCGCTTCGAGCCGCCGACGGTCGCCGGGATCCCCGGCCAGGAAACGAACGCGAAGCGGAGCGAGAGGTGACCACGATGGACCCGATCCCCCTGGTGCACGCGAGCCTGGGCGAGCAGGAACTGGCAGCCGTCGCCGAGGTGTTCGCCTCCGGCTGGCCGGCCGGACAGGGACCGAGGGGCAAGGCCCTGGAGGCCCAGCTGGTCGCGCGGTACGGCGTCGGCGACGCCGTCGCGATGTGCAACGCCGGCGCGGCGCTGCACGTCTCCCTGCTCGCGCTCGGGGTCAAGCCGGGTGACGAGGTGATCGTCGCCGACTACGGGTTCCCGGCGCCCGCGCACGCCGTGCGCTACCTCGACGCGGTCCCCGTCTGCGCCGACGTGCGCGCCGACACCGGCACCATCGACCCGCAGGCCGTGGCCGACCTGATCACGCCCCGCACCGTCGGTGTGATCGCGGTGGACACGGTCGGCATCCCCGCCGACTACGTCGAACTGCAGGCCATCGCCGACCGCCACGGCCTGTTCGTCATCGAGGACGCCGCCTGCGCGGTGGGCGCGAAGTACCAGGGCCGCGAGGCGGGCGCGCTCACCGAGGTGGGCGTCCTGTCCTTCCACGGGCGCAAGGGCGCCAGCAGCGGTGAGGGCGGCGCACTGCTCGCCGCCGACCCGAAGATCGGCGCCGACGCGCGGCTGCGCTCCTCCTTCGGCATCGGCAGCATCTTCGACATGGGCAAGGTCGTCGGCCTGCCCATCCCCGAGTTCACCCAGATCGGCTACAACTACAAGCTCTCCGACATCGCCGCGGCCATCCTGCAGGTGCAGCTGGGCCGGATCGACGAGCTGCTGGCCCGCCGCGACGCCGTCGCCCGGCAGTACGCCGAACTGCTCGCCGACGAAGAGCTGCTGACGGTGCCGTACGTGCCGGAGGACCGTACCCACGCCTGGCAGACGTACATGGTGACGCTGGATCCGGGCGTGGACCGGGCGGCCGTCGCCACCGAACTGCGCGGCAAGGGCATCGGCTGCGGACACGGCACGTTCGCGGCCCACATACAGCCCGTCTTCGAGTCGAAGCACACGTGCCCGGTCTCGGCCGATCTCTACCGGCGCCATCTCGCCATACCCATGCACGCGGAACTCAGCACCCACCAGGTCGAACGGGTCGTCGATGCCCTGCGCAGCGCCGTCCGGACCCACTCGGTGCCCAGCCGGACCCTTGGAGGGGCAGCATGACGGATCATCAGCCGGCACCGGACGGGGTACTGCGCCTGATCAACGGCTACTGGGCCACCGGCGTCGTCGGCGCCGCGGCCGCCCACTCGCTCTTCACCCACCTCGAGAACGGCGCGGACACCGCGGCGAAGCTGGCCATGCGCGCCGGCATCGCCGAGCGGGGGGCCCAGACCCTCCTCGACGGACTGCTCGGCGTGGGCCTGGTCGAGCTGCACGAGGGCAGGTACCGCAACACACCCGAGGCGTCGGCGTACCTGGTCGACGGCAAGCCCACCTCCCTGAGCAGCTTCGCCCAGCTGAAGCTGAAGCACATGGGCAGCCTCGTCGCGCTGCCCGAGGTGGTCGGTGCCGGTGGGCCGGTGACGAACCCGACGACCGAGGTGGCCCGCAACCCGCACTGGGAGGAGATCGTCCCGGCCATCGCGGCGCAGTCGGTCCCCGCCGCGACGGTCGCGGCCGAGGTGCTCGGGCTGGCCGACGCCGGCGAGATCTCGATCCTCGACGTGGGCGGCGGCTCGGGCATCTACTCGGCCATCTGGCTGCAGACCAACCAGGCCGCCCGCTCGACCCAGCTCGACTGGGAGCCGATCAACGCGATCGCGCGCCGGCTGCTGGCGGAACGGGGCGTGGCCGACCGCTTCACCACCGTCGACGGGGACTTCCACACCACCGACTTCGGCACCGCGAAGTACGACGTCGCGCTGTACTCCCACATCGCCCATCAGGAGGGGCCGGAGGACAACGTCGCCGTCTTCGCCCGCCTGCGGGACGCCCTCAAGCCCGGTGGCGCCGTGGTGATCTGCGACTACGTCGTCGACGACGACCGCAGTGGCCCGGCTTTCCCGCTGATCTTCGCCGCGGAAATGCTGCTCAAGAGCAAGCAGGGCGGTACCTGGCGGCAGTCCGACTACCGCGACTGGCTCGTCAAGGCCGGATTCAAGGATGTCTCGTTTCATTCGGCACCGCCCGCCACCTTGGTCATCGCTCGATAGGATGAATTCGGTTCGCCGCACGTGGGGGGTGTCGGCCGCGTAAAAGCGGTCCGGCCTTAGAGCGCGCACAACGCACCCATTCCGACTGCCGTTTCCCCCGTGCTCCAGTCGCATCCCCCTGTCGAAATCCGGGGTCGAAAAAAGCTCTGCCGCTGTCGGGCGAACGGACAACGGCGCCGCCAGGTAGCAAGCGAGAAAAGGAAACCGATCGTGGAATCCGTGAACGTAGCCATCATCTACTACAGCGCCTCCGGTACGGTGCACGCCCTGGCGAAGGCCGCTGCGGAGGGAGCGGAGAAGGCCGGCGCGACGGTGCGCCTGCGCAAGGTCCGCGAGACCGCCCCGCAGGAGGCCATCAACTCCAACCCGGCCTGGGCCCAGCACGTCACGGACAGCGCCGACGTCACCGAGGCCACCCTCGACGACCTCGCCTGGGCCGACGCGCTGCTGCTCGGCACCCCCACCCGCTTCGGCAACGTGTCCGCCCAGCTGAAGGCGTTCATCGACACCGCCGGCCCGCTGTGGCAGCAGGGCAAGCTCGCCAACAAGGTCTGCTCGGCCTTCACCTCCACCGGCACCACGCACGGCGGCCGGGAGTCCACGATCCTGGCGATGAGCAACACCTTCTACCACTGGGGCGGCATCATCGTGCCGCCCGGCTACACCGACCCCATCCAGTTCCAGACGGGCACCCCCTACGGCACCGCCGCCGGGTCCGGCGCGCCCGCCGACGAGATCCTGCAGGCGATCCGCTACCAGGCCCGGCGTGTCGTGGACACCGCGGCCGCGCTCAAGGCCGGCCGCGCCACCGCCTGACGCCCACCGCGGGTGACGTCGCCTCGGACGACGTGACCCCCTGACCCGAGCCACCGTCGCAGCGGCGGTCCCTGGCATCCGTGCCCGGGGCCGCCGCTGCGGTCGTTCGCGGCCGAGCCTGCGCGGCACGGGCGCCCCCGGCGCACCCATGTGTCCCGGCGCTCGCCGCATGTGTCGTCCCGGCAGCCGCACCGAGCCGGCGACACCCGACGCATGTCCCCCGACCACCGCAAAGGAGACAGCCCGATGAAGGGCTCTGTGGCCTACCGATCGATACAGAAGCGCGGTCTTCACATCGGCCTGCTGCCGGCGATGGCCGCGGCCGTCAACGGGGCGACGCCGATCACTCTCGACCACGATCTGGACGTCCTCCCGGAGGTGGGTCGGCACCTGACGGTCTCCCGGCTCGCCGAGCTGGTCGACGACCTGGCGGCGCGCCTGTGGGCGGCCGGTGTGCGGACGGACGAGCACATCGTGCTGCACAAGAGGCCGAACGCCGATGTGTGGGTGCTGGCCTGTGCCGCGTCCCGGATCGGCGCGGTGCCGGTGATGCTCTCGCCCAGCCTGGACGCGGCGACCGTCGGCGCCCTGCTGGAGCGGGTGGACCGGCCCAACCTGCTGACCGACGAGCACAAACTCGACGTGCTCTCCGAGCTGCCGCTCGCGGAACTGACCCGCCGGGTGATCATCGTGTCCGGTGAACGGCCGGAGACGATCTCACTGGGCAAGCTCGCCGGCTCGCCCCGGATCAAGCCGGTGGTGCGGCCCATCGACGAAGCAGCGGTGATCACCCACACCTCGGGCACCACCGGGCTGCCCAAGCTCGTCGTGCACACCCCCCGCACCCAGGGCATCCGGCTCAAGCCCCAGTGGCGGCTGCTCTCGCTCATGCGCAAGCGGGAGAACGTCGCGATCCACATCCCCTTCGTGCACTCCCGGAACGTCGCGGCGATGGCCCTGGCGCTCCTGAAGGAGATGCCGGTGCTCCTCATGAACGAGTCGGACCCCGACACGGTCGCCGAGCTGTTCCTGCGGAACCGGCCCGGACTCGTCGAGGCGCTGCCCAACTCGCTGATGGCCTGGGAAGGCCTGGCCGAGGACCCGCGCAGGCCGTTCTCCTCGGTGAAGTACTTCAGCAGCACCTTCGACGCGATCCACCCCGGGACGATGAGCAAGCTGCTCAAGTCGTCCGACCGGCGGGGGGCGCTGTTCTTCCAGATCTACGGCCAGAGCGAGGTCGGGCCCGCCGTCGGCCGCGCCTACTTCCGCAACTCCGCCCACAAGGCGAACGGCCGCTGCGTGGGCTGGCGGATGCCCCTCGGCTCGGCCAGGGTCCGCGTCGTCAGCCGGGACGGCAACCGGCCGACCGAGCAGAACCCGGGCCGCATCGAGGTCGCCTGGCCCGGCCTGGCCAAGACCTACTTCGCCGAGCAGGAGCGCTACGACGACAACCGGGACGGTGAGTGGTGGGGGACCGGCGACGTCGGCTACTTCACCAGGTTCGGCTGCCTGCACATGCTCGACCGCGAGGTCGACATGATCCCCGGAGTCCGCAGCTCCCTGGAGATCGAGGACCGCGTCCTGAGCCGGCTGCCGGAGCTGAGCGAGCTGGTCATCGTCCACGGGGCCGGCTCCGAGGCCGTACCGGTGATCTGCACCCACGACGACCAGCCGCTGGACCCCGGCCGCTGGCGCTCGGCCGTCACCGACTACCCCCAGCTCGCCGAGCCGATCCACATCCCGCAGGCGGAGCTGCCCCGCACCGGCACCCTCAAGGTGCAGCGCCTCGCCCTGGCGGACCGGCTCAAGGACCGGCTCGGGAACCGGGCGTGACCCGCGATCAGCAGGCCGGCACGACGGCGGAAACTACCTACGCGAAAGAGACGAGTCCAATGACATCGGAAGCCACGCTCGCCCGATTCCGTGAGTACATGGTGGGCCCCTCGCGGTTCATGACCTTGCTGTCCAGCTTCGAGCTCGGCCTCGTCGACAAGATCCGCCAGACCCCGGGCGTGACGGCGGCCGAGCTGGGCGAGGCGGTCGGCGCCAAGGCCGACGCCGTCGAGCAGCTCCTCCTGCTGCTGGTCAAGGAGGACTTCGTCGTCCAGGACCAGGCGTCCGGCGGCTACACCCTCGGGGCCCTCGCCGACGTCGCCGAGAAGGACCTGAAGCGCGCCCTCGCCTACATGAACATGATCAAGGTGGTGGCGCTGCGGCAGCTGTTCTACCTCACCGAGAGCACCCGGACCGGCTCACTCGTCGGGCTCAAGGAGCTGTACGGGGTCGACGAAGGCACCCTGTACGGCGCCGTGGCCGAGCACCGGGACCTGCGGGACGCCTGGGCGAACCTGATGAACACGGTCACCGCCCACATCGACCCCTGGTTCTTCGCCAACGTCGACATCCCCGCCGGCGCCCAGGTGCTCGACCTCGCCGGCAACACCGGCCTCGGCGCGATCCACACCTACCGGCACAAGGCCTCTCCCGGGCTGCGGGTCACCACCTTCGACCTGCCGGAGAAGGAGACCGAGGCCCTGGAGAACTTCAAGGCCCACGGGGTCGCCGAACACTGCTCCTTCATCGGCGGCGACGTCTTCGACGGCATCCCCAAGGGCTTCGACATCGTCCTGATCAAGCACTTCCTGGACATGTTCGACAAGGACGACGTGGTCCGGATCCTCAAGGGCGTGAACGCCTCCCTCGAGGTCGGTGGCCAGGTCGACATCATGGTGCCGGTGTACCCGGAGGACATCACGGACACCGACAACTACAACGTCGACTTCTTCCCGGCCTTCTTCATCGGCTGCGCCATGGGCCAGGGCGGACCGCAGAAGCTGTCGACCTATCAGAGCTGGCTGGAGGAGTGCGGCTTCAAGGTGACGAAGGCGATCACCAAGGACGCCTCCGAGATTCCGCCGGACGTCATCCCGGTCCAGGCCATCCTGTCTGCGACGAAGGTCGCCTGACCGGCCGAGTCCGGATCCCCTCCGACACCGCGGGGACGCCCGGACCGGCACCCGGGCGCCCCGCCGGGGACCCTCACCATCTGGAGCACTCGTGAAGATAGCTGTGTCCGGCACATACTCCTCGGGCAAGACCTCGACGGTGATGGCCCTGTCGCACTACACCGGCGTCCCGCGCAGCCTGGCCCGCACGATCCGGGAGATCATGCCCGAGACCTTCCCGGGCCTGAAGCTGGCGGACGTCACGCCGGCGCAGTTCCTCCAGCTCACGCTCCGCCGGCACACCGGCCGGGCCGTCCAGGAGGCGCTGCTCGGGGACGACTTCATCTCGGACGGCTCCTCCCTGCAGGAATGGCTGTACGGGGTGGGCCGGGTCAGGTTCGGCACCATGAACCCGAACGCCACCGCCGGCAACGAGGGCGGCCGGGCGACCGAGGTCCCGGCCGAGATGGCCTTCTTCGCCCAGGTCGTCGACCAGTACGGGCAGGCCTTCAAACACCACGTCAAGAACACGTACGACGCCTACGTCCACCTGCGGCACGAACTGCCGATCGACGCGGACGGCCACCGGCCCATGAACAACGAGTTCCGCGCGACCATCGACACGATGCTGCTGGCCACGCTGGACGAACTCCGGATCCCGTACCACGTGGTCGGCGGAGACATGGCCGAGCGCCTGGAGACCATCGCCCGGATCTTCGGCCTGAAGCCGGTCATGAGCACGGCCGAGGCCATCGAGCTGGCCCGGCAGGAATACGGCCGGCAGGACTTCCGTATGGAGACCGAGCGGATTCCCGCCCGGACGTGAGCTGTCCACTTCCTAGGAGAACGACCGATGGAGAACCCGCCCACACTGGCCATCGCCTACCACTCCGGCAGAGGCCACACCGACGTCCTGGCACAGGCGGTCCGAGCCGGTGCCGAAGCCGCGGGCGCCGAGGTGAACATGGTGACGGTCGAGGCCATGGACGACACCAAGTGGGAGACACTCGACGCGGCCGACGCCATCGTGTTCGGAGCGCCCACCTACATGGGATCGGCGTCCGGGCAGTTCCACATGTTCGCCGCGTCGACCAACAAGCGCTGGGGCCGGCAGGCCTGGAAGGACAAGCTCGGCTCGGGCTTCACCATCGGCGCCTGCAAGGCCGGGGACAAGGATTCCACCCTCGGCTACTTCGCGACCCTCGGTCACCAGCACGGGATGATCTGGGTCAGCCTCGGACTGCTCCCCGGCTGGCACCTCAGCCATGAGAGCGAGAACGACCTGAACCGGCTCGGCTATTTCAACGGAGCGGCCGGCACCCTGCCCGGCGACCTGCCCGCCGACGAGATCCACAAGGCGGACATCGCCACGGCCGAGCACCTCGGGCGGCGTGTCACCGAACAGACGGCGATCTACCTCGCCGGACGCGCGGCCCTGGCAAACCGGTAACCACGAGCGGAGAGAAGTGACATGACGACAGAGCAGCAGTCCACCCAGGCGGTCCTGGACTCGTTCTTCGAGAAGTTCGGGGCCGGCGATCTGCCGGGTCTGCTGGACCTGTTCGCCGAGAAGGTGGACTTCCGCGTCCTGGGAAGCCCCGACGTGCCGTGGACGGGCGTACGCACCACCAAGGCGGAGATCCCCGAGTTCTTCCAGATCTTCCCCAAGGTGCTGACCGGACCGGAGAGCTTCGCCCTCAACGCCCGCCTCGTCGACGGCGAGCACGCGGTGGTGACGGCGGAAGCCGTCTTCGGTGTCCTGTCCACCGGAAAGAGGTTCACCAACACCTACGCCCTGCACGTCACCGTCGAGAACGGCCGCATCACCCGCTACCACATGTACGAAGACAGCTACGCCATCGCGGAAGCATTCGCCGAGTGACCCGCAGCGGGCGCTGAACACCTCGCCCGCGGGTCCGGACGGCGCTTCTTCGGCGAGACATGGAGCGCCCGTGCCCACTCTGAAATACGCCTCCATAGACGACTTCCTCGGCCCACGCGAAACACGGTTCCTCGGTGAGGGATTCAAGCGGGTCGAGCACTCCCTGAGCGACCTCACGGTGACGCCCGGGGACGAAGGCGCCGGAGGGATCGAAGCGACGGCCCACATCGCCGTTCCCGGCCTCTGGTCGCGCAAGGGCGACCAGCAGCCGAAGCCCCATCTGAGCACCATCGACGCGATGCTCTTCGCCGCCCGGCTCACCGGCCTGTACGCGGCCCACACGACCGGGCTCACGCCCGACGCGTGGTTCACCGTACAGTCCGTCGACCTGCGGGCCGGCTCCAGTCCGGACGAGGACGACCTCGCGAGGTTCCCCGTGAGTGGGCGGCTCGTGGCCGCCGACCGCAGCGGACAGGCGTGGTCGACCACGCTGGACTGCCGCATCGGGTCGCTGACGGCCAGGGTGTGCGCCCGGCACAGCGCCGGCCGCACCCCGGCCACCCGAGGCCGGGCCCACCACCTGGCCGGGGATCTGCCCGGCCCCTGGAACGACGCGCCGTTCGGTCTCCCGCACGGCGCCCGGCACCAGTTGCTCACAGCGGTCGGTGTCACGGTGAACAGCGCGGACGACGTCCACGCCTCCGCGCGGGCCGAGTTGACCCCGGTCCGGGCGAAAGCCGTCCCGGAGGGCACCCCGGCCACCATGATCGACGCGTTCGTCGCCGTCCTCCAGCTCGGCCAGGTCCTCCTGTACGCGCTGGACGGCATCGACCGCGCCGCCAGCAACAACCTGTGGATGCGGCGTACCCGCGTCACGGCCGGACCCACCCCCACCCGGCCGACGGACGTGGTGACCGCCTCGCTCCGGCAGACCAGGCTCCTGCCGTCGCCGACCGGTGTCTGGCGGACGGCGGAGGTGGTCGGCAGCCTGCACGGCGTCCAGGCCCGGGCCGCCGTCGCACACCTGCTGCCGGAGACCTCACCCAGCGTCAACCCGCCTGAAGGGGGAGGCCGATGAGTACCCACGCGGCCGTACTGACCGGCCTCGGCGGCTACCTGCCGCCCCGCACGGTCACCAACGAAGAACTGTCGGACCGCCTCGACACCAGCGACGAGTGGATCCGCAAGCGGACCGGTATCCGGCAGCGGCACGTCGTCGACCCCGGAGTGGCCACCGGCGACCTCGCCGTCGAGGCGGGACACCGGGCACTGAAGTCGGCCGGGGCCCAGGGATGGAACGCCGTCGACATGGTGGTCGTGGCCACCACCACACCGGACCATCCGCTGCCCGGCACCGCGCCGAACGTCGCCGCCCGGCTGGGTCTCGGCCCGGTCGCCGCCCTCGACGTACAGGCCGGATGCTCGGGATTCGTGTACGCGCTGGCCACCGCCACCGCCGCGCTCGCCGCAGGTCACGCCGAAGGCGTCCTCGTCATCGGCGCGGAGGTCTTCTCCAACGTGCTGAACCCGGCCGACCGCACCACCGCGGTCATCTTCGGCGACGGCGCCGGCGCCATCGTCCTGCGGGCCGGCGACCGCGACGAGCCCGGTGCCGTACTGGGCGTCGACCTGGGCTCCGACGGCACCGGCCTGGAGCTGGCCACCATCCCCGGCGGCGGAGCCCGGCAGCGGGCCTCCGGCCGGCAGCCGCGTCCCGACGAGGGGTATGTGCAGATGAACGGCAAGGAGATCTTCCTCCAGGCCGTCCGCCGGATGGCGGCGTCCTCGTCGGCCGTGCTCGGCAAGGTGGGCTGGAGCGTCGACCAGATCGACCATGTCGTCGGCCACCAGGCCAACCTGCGCATCCTGCACTCGCTGGCGCAGCAACTGGGCGTGGACAAGCGGCGCGTGGTGTCCCACATCGAGTCGGCCGGCAACACCTCGGCCGCCTCCATCCCGCTGGCCCTGGCCGACGCCGCGGCCCGCAGCCGCTTCCGGCCCCACGACCGGCTGCTGCTGACCGCCTTCGGCGCCGGGCTGACCTGGGGCTCCGCCGCCCTCACCTGGCCGCAGACCACCCTCGTCTGACAGCACCGCCGCTCCCCGAGAAGGAAGTCCCATGACCAACCGGACCGGCATACAGCCCGAGCCCATACTCGACGTCCTCAAGACGCAGTTCGAGGTCCCCGCCGAGACGACCGCCGACACCGGCTTCGAGAGCCTCGACCTGGATTCCCTGGTCCTGATCGAGCTGGCGGTCATCCTGACCAAGCAGTACGGCATCGACGTGGCCGGAGAGGAGCTGGCCGCGGCCGGCAACGTGGCCAAGGTCGCCGAACTGCTGACGGCGAAGGGCACCGGCAGCTGAGCCAACGCCACGCTCGCTCCTGCGTATTCATGCGTTGACACCTGACCACCGACTCATGCCTTGGAGTGCCATGTCCCGCCGCCTGTTCACCTCCGAATCCGTGACCGAGGGCCACCCCGACAAGATCGCCGACCAGATCAGCGACACGATCCTCGACGCGCTGCTGCGCCAGGACCCGACCTCGCGCGTGGCCGTGGAGACCCTGATCACCACCGGTCAGGTGCACATCGCGGGGGAGGTCACCACCTCCGCCTACGCCGACATCGCCACGCTGGTGCGGCAGAAGATCCTCGAGATCGGCTACGACTCCTCCAAGAAGGGCTTCGACGGCGCCTCCTGCGGCGTGTCGGTGTCCATCGGCGCCCAGTCGCCCGACATCGCGCAGGGCGTGGACACCGCCTACGAGAACCGGGTCGAGGGCGACGACGACGAACTGGACAAGCAGGGCGCGGGCGACCAGGGCCTGATGTTCGGCTACGCGACCAACGAGACGCCCACCTTGATGCCCCTGCCGATCGAGCTGGCCCACCGCCTCTCGCGCCGGCTGACCGAGGCCCGCAAGGACGGCACCCTGCCCTACCTGCGCCCCGACGGCAAGACCCAGGTCACCATCGAGTACCTGGGCAACCGCCCGGTCCGCCTGGACACGGTCGTGGTCTCCTCGCAGCACGCGAGCGGCATCGACCTGGAGGAGCTGCTCACCCCGGACATCCGCCGTCACGTCGTCGAGCCCGTGCTCAGGCAGCTCGCGGACGACGGCATGAAGCTGGAGACGGAGGACTACCGGCTGCTGGTCAACCCGACCGGCCGCTTCGAGATCGGCGGCCCGATGGGCGACGCCGGCCTGACCGGCCGCAAGATCATCATCGACACCTACGGCGGCATGGCCCGGCACGGTGGCGGCGCCTTCTCCGGCAAGGACCCCTCCAAGGTGGACCGTTCCGCCGCCTACGCCATGCGCTGGGTCGCCAAGAACGTCGTCGCGGCCGGCCTCGCCGAACGCTGCGAGGTGCAGGTGGCGTACGCGATCGGCAAGGCCGAGCCGGTGGGCCTGTTCGTCGAGACGTTCGGCACCAACACGGTTGCCGTCGAGAAGATCGAGGAAGCCATCAGCGACGTCTTCGACCTGCGTCCGGCCGCGCTCATCCGCGACCTGGACCTGCTGCGCCCGATCTACTCGCAGACCGCCGCCTACGGCCACTTCGGCCGCGAGCTGCCCGACTTCACCTGGGAGCGCACCGACCGCGCGAGCGCCCTGCGCAAGGCGGTCGCGACGGGCTGACGCCACACGGTCACCGGGACGTTCCCGGCGTCACAGCCGGCGGGGAGCGGAGGCCCCCCGTCCCACCGCTCCCCGCCGATCTCCCGCAGTTCCGGTCGTCCTCTCCGCCGGCGCCGGCCCGGAACGTCCCGCCCCGAGGTGCAAGGAGCCCGTGCTGTGCGTATCGCCGTGACCGGATCGATCGCGACCGACCATCTGATGGTGTTCCCGGGACGCTTCGCCGAGCAGCTGATCAAGGACCGGCTGGAGCGGGTCTCGCTGTCCTTCCTCGTCGACCGGCTGGAGGTGCGCCGGGGCGGTGTCGCCGCCAACATCACCTTCGGTCTGGGCCTGCTCGGCCTCGACCCGGTGCTCGTCGGCGCGGCGGGCTCGGACTTCGCCGAGTACGGCGCCTGGCTTCGGGCCCACGGCGTCGACACGTCGGCGGTCCGGGTCAGCGAGACCCTGCACACCGCGCGCTTCGTGTGCACCACCGACGAGGACCAGAACCAGATCGCCACCTTCTACGCCGGCGCCATGGCCGAGGCACCGCGCATCGACCTCGCCGAGACGGCCGAACGCACCGGAGGGCTCGCGCTCGTCCTGGTCGGCGCCGACGACCCCGCGGCCATGCTGCGGCACACCGCCACCGCCCACCGGCTCGGCATCCCCGTCGCCGCCGACCCCTCCCAGCAACTGGCCCGCCTCGACCGGGAGCAGGCGCGCCGACTGGTGGACGGGGCGCAGTGGTTGTTCACCAACGAGTACGAGGCGGCCCTGCTGCTCGAACGCACCGGCTGGCGCGAGGAGCACCTCCTCGGCCGGGTCGGCACCTGGATCACCACGCTGGGCGCGGACGGCGTGGCGCTGACCCGTTCCGGCGCGCCCCGGCTGCACGTGCCGGCCGTGCCCGCGGAGACGATCGCGGACCCGACGGGTGCGGGCGACGCCTTCCGTGCGGGATTCCTCGCCGGCCTCGCCCGGGAGCTGTCGCCGGAGCACGCCGCCCGGCTCGGCTGCGCCCTGGCCACCACCGTGCTGGAGTCGGTCGGCACCCAGGAGTACAAGCTGCTGGCCGCCGATCTGATCGCCCGCATCGGCCGGGCCTACGGCGACGAGGCGGCCCGCACCGTCGAGCCCCGCCTGACGGGCGGCTCGTGAGCCGCGCAGCCGAGCCGTCCGCTGCCGGGCGGCCCGGCGTGTTCCCGGCCCGAGGGCTGTCGGCCGCGGCCCGGGCACTTCACCGACGCCTTCGGGGTGCACCCCCCGGAGGGGGACCACTGCGACACGGGAGGCCGCGCGTGACGACCTTCTCCTTCGAGTTCTTCCCGCCGAAGACGGCCAGGGGAGAGCAGACGCTCTGGCAGGCGATCCGCCGGATCGAGCCGCTCGGACCGGACTTCGTGTCCGTCACCTACGGCGCCGGCGGCTCCTCACGGGACCGGACGGTGGCGGTCACCCGGCGCATCGCGGCCGAGACGACCCTGCGCCCCGTCGCCCATCTCACCGCGGTCGGCCACTCGGTGGCCGAACTGCGCCACATCATCGGCCAGTACGCGGACGCGGGCATCCGCGACGTCCTGGTGCTGCGCGGCGACCCGCCGGGCGACCCCAAGGGCGCCTGGACAGCACATCCACGGGGCTTCCGGTACGCCTACGAACTGGTCGAACTCGTGCGCTCGCTCGGGGACTTCAGGATCGGCGTGGCGGCGTTCCCCGAGATGCACCCCCGTTCGGCGGACTGGGACAGCGACATCCGGCACTTCGTCGCCAAGTGCGAGGCGGGTGCCGACTACGCGATCACGCAGATGTTCTTCCACGTGGAGGACTATCTCCGGCTGCGCGACCGGGTCGCCGCCGCCGGCTGTGACGTCCCGATCATCCCGGAGATCATGCCGGCCACCGACCACCGGCAGATCACGCGCTTCGCCGAACTCTCCGACGCCGCCTTCCCCGAGGGCCTGGCGGGCCGGCTCCACGCCGCTCGGGACAGCCCCGAGGAAGGCCACCGCATCGGCGTCGAGTACGCCACCGGCATGGCCCGGCGCCTCCTCGCCGAGGGCGCGCCCGGACTGCACTACATCACCCTCAACAAGTCCACGGCGGCCCTGGACATCCATCGGAACGTGCTGAGTTCACTCAGCACGCCACTGCTCAGCGCCTCCTGAATTCACCGGCTCCGGGGTCTTGCCCACCGGGTCCCGGCCGTGTCACTATTTGTGCACGCCTCCCCTGCCCAAAAGCCGTTTCCGATCGAGGAATTCGATCCGGCTCGGCAGTCGATCTCAGGCGCTGCCGGTGAGTTCGGCGTTCCTCTGGGCCGATGTCCAGCGTCCCGGCCGGTGATCCGGGACTTTCCGAGTCGTGAACCCGACACGCATCCCCGGCCAGGGGACGACGCGACGCGTGCGCCGCCCGGAAATCCTTCTCCCTTCGCGCCGCACGTATCACGAGCCCGGCGTGCGGCAATTCACCACACGCACCGAGCTTGACCTCTTGGAGTGATGATGTCGGAAGCAGTCGATGTGGCGAGTGTCTACGCGGCCATCGAGAAGTCGGCCGGCCTGCTGGACGTGACCGCCTCACGGGACAAGGTCTGGCCCGTCCTGAGCGCGTTCGAGGATGCGCTCGAGCAGGCCGTGATCGCGTTCCGGGTGGCCACCAACGCCCGTCACGAGGGCGAGTTCGACGCCCGCTTCACCTTGCCCAAGGATTCCGATCCCTACGCCGTCGCCCTGTCGAAGGGCCTGATCGAGCCGACGGACCACCCCGTCGGCAGCCTCCTGTCGGACCTCCGGGCGCTGTGCCCCATCGACAGCTACGGAGTCGACTTCGGGGTCATCGCCGGGTTCAAGAAGATCTGGGCGTACTTCCCGGGAGGCGAGCACGAGACCCTGGCCCGGCTCGGCGCCCTGCCGTCGATGCCGCCCAGCCTGACGGGGAACGTCGACTTCTTCACCCGCTACGGACTGGCCGAGAAGGTCGACGTGATCGGGATCGACTACCGCAGCCGGACGATGAACGTCTACTTCGCGGCCCCCGCGAACTGCTTCGAGAAGGAGACCGTCCTGGCGATGCACCGGGACATCGGTCTGCCGAACCCGAGTGAGCAGATGTTCAACTTCTGCGAGAAGTCGTTCGGGCTCTACACCACCCTGAACTGGGATTCCCCCCAGATCGAGCGTATCTCCTACGGTGTGAAGACCCAGAACCCCATGGCCTTCTTCGCCCGGCTCGGCACCAAGGTCGAGCACTTCGTGAAGAGCGTGCCGTACGGGGTGGACGACCCCAAGATGGTCTACGCCGCCGTGACGTCGAGCGGCGAGGAGTACTACAAGCTCCAGTCGTACTACCGCTGGCGCTCGGTCAGCCGGCTCAACACCGCCTACATCTCCGTGCGCGACAAGGAAGACGCGTAACGGCACAGGCGGCTCACGCAGTCCCCGGAGGATCCCGCTCACCGCGGGATCCTCTTCCCTTTCCCCAAGCGCTGACGAACTGGGAGGTCCCATGCCCGAAGCCACTGTGGCCGAAGATGTGTACACGGCCATCGAGGAAGCGTCCCAGCTGGCCGGGGCGCCCTGCTCACGTGAGACCGTGTGGCCGATCCTGACCGCGTACGGGGACACTCTCGCCGAGGCCGGCATCGTGTTCAGCGTATCGAGCGGCGAGGGGCGGCCGAAGGAACTCGACTTCACCATCACCGTGCCCTCGGAGGTCGCCGATCCGTACGCCGTGGCGCTGGCGAACGGCTTCGTCGAGGAGACGGACCACCCCGTGGGCAGCCTGCTCTCGGACATCGGGGCGAGAGTGCCGGTCAGAGAGCACCTGATCGACTGCGAGGTCTCCAGCGGCTTCAGCAAGATCTACGCGCACTTCCCGCACGACCTGCAGGCAGTGGCCAAGCTCGCCGCCGTCCCCGCCATGCCGGCCGCCGTGGCCGAGAACGCGGATCTCTTCGCACGCCACCACCTGAACGACGTGGCGATGATAGGGATCGACTACCGGCGCAAGACGGTCAACCTCTACTTCGCCCAGCTCCCCGGCGAGTGCACCCAGGTGGAGAACATCCTCTCGCTGCACCGCGAACTCGGGCTGCCGGAACCCGGTGAACGCATGCTGGCCTTCGCGAGGAAGTCCTTCAGGGTCTACGTGACCCTCGGCTGGGACTCCGCGGAGATCGAGCGGATCTGCTTCGCCCCTCCGCCGGTCCGCAACTGGGCCCCGTCGATACTTCCCGCCGACGTCGGGCAGGACGTGGAGAAGTTCGTGGCGAACTCCCCGCGCTCGTACGCCGGTGAGCCCATCGTCATCTCGGCCGTCAAGTGGGACGCCGGCGGGTCCTATCTCAACATCGGGCCGTACTACCAGCTTTCGCCGATGATGCGGAAGCTGTGGCTGGAGGTCTACGGGGAACGGGTGTGACCCTCCCCGGCAGGTGAGTCGAGCCCGGCGACGCCGCCCACTTGCTGAGACCCACCGGCCGCAGCGTGCCTGCCCGCCCGTTTTCCTGCATGCCTTCCTGTGCGCGTACGAGAGGTGAGCGCAATGAAGAGTCAGCCGAACTCGGCAACCTCATACTCGGACCCTCCCCACGAACAAGGCGTTGCCGCGTTCCAGTTCGGCCGGATGGAACGCCTCCTGCGGGGACGCCCGGTTCGCAATCTGACCGTGGACGGCGTCGACGCCGTATTCGTCAGGGACCCGGTCCTGGTCCGCCAGATACTCGTGACCGAGAGCAAGAACTACGGCAAGGGCGAACTCTTCCGCAAGGCCCGCAACCTCAGCAGGGTGGGCATGCTCTCCGAGGACGAGACCATGCACCGGCACTACCGGCGCCTGGCCAACCCCTACCTGCGGTCGACGAAGGTCGACGAATACGTGCCGGCCATGCGTGACATCGTGCGCGACGTCATGGCCTCCTGGCGCGCCGGGAAGCCGGTGGACGTCCAGGCCGAGATGTGCCGGATCTCCTGCGCGATCGCCGTCGGCACGCTCATCACCGGGCTCCCCGCCGAGACGACGCGGGCTCTCGGCGAGCGGCTGTCCGTGCTGGCCTGGGAGATGATCCGCAAGCCGCTCTACGGCCATGCGGCGGCCCGGGCGGCGCGTCCCGGCGCGTCCGCGCGGCTCTCCCGGGCGCGCAAGGACTTCCGGGAACTGCTTGCCGAGTGCATCGCACAGCTGCTGGACTCGCCCGAAACCACCGCCGGATACCTCTCGGCGCTGCTGACGGACTCGGACGCCAAGGGCAACCGGGTCCTGACGGTGGATCAGGTGTGTGAGGAGGCGGTCATGATGCTGACCGCGGCCACGGTGACCACGGCGTCCGTCATGTCCTGGTCGCTGTACGTGCTCTCCCAGGAGCCCCTGGTGGAGGAGAGGCTCCTCAAGGACCTGACGCAGAAGCGCAACGGCAGCGCGGGCCACGGCAGCGGCGGCCCCGGCTACACCCTCCGGTTCCTGATGGAGATCCTGCGCCTGTATCCGCCGGTGTGGATCTCCTGCCGCAAGACCCTCTCGGACGTCGCGCTCGGCGACCACCGGCTGCCGGCCGGCACGAACGTGGTCTTCAGCTCCTACCTGCTGCACCGGGACCCCGAGCGCTATCCGGATCCGCACCGGTTCGATCCCGACCGGTGGCTCACCACGCGGCCCAGCAAGGTGGACGCCTCCTACATCCCCTTCGGCATCGGATCGAAGGGGTGCATCGGAGAGCCGTTCGCCTGGCAGGAACTCGAGGTCATCCTCGATGTGGTGACGCAGGAATGGAAGCTGGGCACCGAGGCGGGCAGCCACATCCGCACCGCTCCCGAGACCACACTGCATCCCCGCCGTCTGCTCATGCATCCGCAGCCGCGCTAGCCCGAGGACGCCGGCGTCTTCAGCGGACGCCGACCCGGCGGCAAGGGGAACGAGCCGCCCGCGTGCCGCCGCCCGGACTCAACCGGACTTTCGGATCTCTCCGTTCACAGAACCAGCGCATCGCCGATCTTGGAGGAAACATGTCTGACGCCACTGAAGTCCAGGACGGCTCGGCCGCCCTGACCCAGCTCGGGAGCGTCCTCGCGGAGGCCGGGGCGGCGTCGCTCAACGGGCGGCGCGAGCAGATGGCCGAGGGCCTCCTGCGCGCGGCTCTCACCAAGTGGGAGGACCCGGCGGTGCAGCCGCAGCTGCTCGGTGCCCTGCGCGCGGCCGCCTCCGGCGAGGAGGGCGCGGCCCGGATGCGGGAGTTCATGTCCTCCCAGCTCTTCCGGCAGCTGGGGGACTCCCTCGACACGGCACCGATGGACATCGACCAGGTGGCGAAGGTCCTGGGGGTTCCGCCGGTGAACATCAACGCGGCTCAGGCGCAGGTCTGGGGCGTGGGCATCCTGCGCTACGTCCTGCGGATGGAGCCGATCGCGTCGGCGTCGGTGGACGAGGTCGTCGAGCTCGTGGCCCCCACCATCCAGCGGTACCTGGTCGGCTAGCGCCGGCCCGGCCGGCGCTCGTCCCGTGAGGCGAAAGACGCCCGGTTCCGCCCCCGTGGTCCTGCCGGTCGCGGTCCCGGCCGGCAGGCGACCCGGCGCGCATGTCACATTCCGCGGCGCTTCGTCGTCGTACTACCGACACGGAAGCAACTCGGGGACAGGCGTCGCGGTCGGAACGCCGGACGGCTTGCTTCGGCCGTAGATCACTCGGAGGAACTACCAAGACCATGAGTACCGTGGGCAAGCAAACACAAGGCGGGGCCGGTGGCCCGGCCGGCACCGACCGGCGGCGCTGGGTGGCCCTGGCCGTCCTGACGGCCATGCAGTTCATGCTCGTCATGGACGTCACCGTGGTGAACATCGCGCTGCCGGACGTTCAGGACTCACTGCACTTCTCCTACGAAGGCCTGGCGTGGGTGGTCAACGCCTACGTGCTGACGGCCGGCGGCTTCCTGCTGCTGGGCGGCCGGATCGCCGACATGTACGGCAGGCGGCGGCTGTTCATGACCGGCGTGCTGATCTTCGGCCTGGCGTCCGTCGCCTGCGGCTCCGCGACCGCGTCCTGGGCACTGGTCTCCAGCCGCTTCGTCCAGGGCCTGGGCGAAGCGCTGGCCGGCCCGGCGGCGCTCGGCCTGATCCCCGTGCTCTTCCCGGACCGCGCCGAGCGCACGAAGGCCCTCGGCATCTGGGGCGGCCTGTCGGCGCTGGGCGGCGCCGTCGGCTCGGTGGTCGGCGGAGCGGTCACCGATCTGGTGAACTGGCGATGGATCTTCTTCATCAACGTTCCCATCGCGCTGTTCGCGCTCATCACGGTGCCCCGGGTGATGACGGAGAGCCGGATGGCCCGCGCGGGCCGCCGGATCGACGTGGTGGGGGCGCTGACCGCCACCGGAGGCCTGGTCGCGGTGGTGTACGGCCTGCTGCAGGCCGCCGCACACCCGTGGGGATCCGCACGGGTGCTGCTGCCACTGCTCGGCGGCATCGCCCTGCTCGTCGTCATGGTCCTCTGGGAGTCCCGCACCCCGGACCCCATGATCCCCATGCGGTTCTTCAGCAACCGCACCCGGGTCACGTCCAACGTGGTCAGCGTGGCCTCCCTCGCCGGCTTCCACACCTACGCCTTCCTGCTGAGCCTGTACATCCAGCAGGAACTGGGCTACTCCCCGCTGAAGACGGGGCTGTCCTACATCCCGCTCACCGTCGCCATGGGCGTCGGCGTGGGCGTGTCCACCGCGCTGATGCCCCGCATCGGCGTCAAGGCGGTCATCACCCTCGCCTTCCTGGGCAGCGGCGTGGCCCTGTTCGTCGTCGCCGGCGGCCTCGCCCCCGACGCCTCCTACGTCAGCGGGGTCATGCCCGGGCTCATCCTGTTCGGCTTCTTCAACGCCCTCGGCTTCCCCGCCCTGATCAACGGCGCCCTGCACCAGGTCACCGGCCAGGACTCGGGCCTGGCCTCCGGCGTGCAGACCGCCATGCAGCAGGTCGGCGCGGCGCTCGGCCTGGCCACCCTGGTGCCCTTCGCCCTGCGCTACGTCAACCACCAGGTCAAGGACGGAACCGCCCCGGCGGTCGCGCAGGCCGACGGATACGCCCTGGCGCTCCGCATCGGCGCCGGCGTCCTCGTCGCCGCGGCCCTGCTCGTCCTGCTGCTGCTGGAGAAGGTGAGCGCCGAGAAGCGCGACGCCCTCGTCGAGGCCGCCGACGCGGCCGACACCGCCGACACGACGGAGGTCCAGGGCGCCACCGGTGCCACCGGCGCCGCCCGGGTGTCCGGCATCTGATCCGCCTCACCCGCACCGCCCCCGGCCTGTGCCGGGGGCGGTGCCGCGTCTGTGCCCGATGTGTTCGGCCGCCGGCCGCAACGACGACGGTGATGCTCGGCCGCCGGCCGCAACGACGACGGTGGTTTTTCCGTTGTCCATCCGGATCGCTGGACGATGCGATCCCACCGCAGAAACGACAAGGGGAGTTGAGTGCGTTGACTCTGCCGACCTCAGCGGAGGGGGTGTCAGAAATCCGCCGGGCCCATTCCGTCGGCATCGGTCGCGCCCACGCCAAAGCCATCCTTCTCGGTGAGCACGCCGTCGTGTACGGGGCTCCGGCGCTCGCTCTCCCCGTTCCGCAGCTGACGGTCACGGCGAGCGCCGGCCGGTCCTGCCGTGGCGCCGAGGGACCGGGCGGCGCGTCCTTCACCATGACCGGTTCACCGTCGCGGCCGATGGTGACCCAGGCCTCCGACAGCCTGCGCCGGCTCATCACCGAGTTCACGGCGACCACCGGCGCCGACGACGGACCGCACCTCGACGTGATCATCGACGGCGCGATCCCGCACGGCCGTGGGCTCGGCTCCAGCGCGGCCTGCGCACGCGCCGTCGTCCTCGCCCTCGCCGACCTCCACGGCCGCGAGGTCACCGAGAGCGAGACGTTCCACCTGGTGCAGACGGCCGAGAACGTGGCGCACGGCCGCTCCAGCGGCGTCGACGCACGGGCCGTCGGCGCCTCCGTACCGCTGCTGTTCCAGGCGGGCGAGGTACAGGAACTGAGCATCGGCTGCGACGGCCTGTTCATCATCGCGGACAGCGGTGTCGTGGGCCGCACCAAGGACGCGGTCCACATGCTGCGCGAGGGATTCCGGCAGCACCAGGGGGCGCAGGAGAGGTTCGTGCACCGCGCGTCGCGGCTGACCGAAGAGGCCCGGCACGCCCTCGCCGACGGCAAGCCGGAGGAACTCGGCTCCCGGATGACGGACTACCACGACCTGCTCCGGGCGGCAGGTCTCAGCACCAAGGGCATCGACGCCCTGGTCGAGGCCGCGCTCACGGCGGGCAGCCTCGGAGCCAAGATCACCGGCGGTGGCCTGGGCGGCTGCGTCATCGCCCTGACCCGGCCGGAGCAGGCCAGGGAAGTCACCCAGCGGCTCCACGAAGCCGGCGCCGTGCAGACGTGGGTCGTACCGCTGAGAGGGCTTGCCGAGCATGCACACTGAACACGCCGCCACCCCGGCCCACCCGCGGGAGCGGGACACCGCGGGACACGCCACCGCGGTCGCGCACCCGAACATCGCGCTGATCAAGTACTGGGGCAAGCGCGACGAACACCTGGTCCTGCCCCGCGTCGACAGCCTGTCGATGACCCTGGACATCTTCCCGACGACCACCGGCGTCCGGGTCGACCCCGAGGCCGGGCACGATGTGGTGACCCTGGGCGGCCGGCCCGCCGAGGGTGAAGCACTGCGCCGCGTCACCGACTTCCTCGACCTGGTGCGGGAACGGGCCGGGACCGCTCACCGGGCCGTCGTGGACAGCGAGAACACGGTGCCCACCGGAGCGGGCCTCGCCTCCTCCGCGAGCGGATTCGCCGCGCTGGCCGTCGCCGCCGCGGCCGCCTACGGACTCCGCCTCGACGCCACCGCCCTGTCACGGCTGGCCCGGCGCGGCTCCGGATCGGCGTCCCGGTCGGTCTTCGGCGGGTTCGCGCTGTGGCACGCGGGCCTGGAGTCCGCCACCGCCGCCGAAGCCGACCTCAGCTCCTACGCCGAACCGGTGCCCGCGGCCGGACTCGACCCCGCCCTGGTCATCGCGGTGGTCGACGCGGGCCCCAAAGCCGTGTCCAGCCGCGCGGCCATGCGGCGGACCGTCGACACCTCCCCGCTGTACGAGCCGTGGGCCGTCTCCAGCAAGGAGGACCTGACCGAGATGCGCGCCGCGCTGCTCGCCGGCGACATCGAGGCGGTCGGGGAGATCGCGGAGCGCAACGCGCTCGGCATGCACGCGACCATGCTCGCGGCCCGCCCGGCGGTGCGCTACCTGTCACCGGGGACGCTCACCGTCCTCGACAGCGTGCTCCAGCTGCGGCGGGAGGGCATCGCGGCCTACGCCACCATGGACGCCGGACCCAACGTCAAGGTGCTGTGCCGGCGCGCGGACGCCGACCGGGTCGCCGGGACCGTGCGCGCGGCCGTCCCGGACGGCCCGGTGCTCGTCGCCGGGCCGGGACCGGGCGCCCGCCTGCTGCACGGGGACGGTCGATGACCCGTCAGCGGACCGTCGTCCGGCGCGCGCCGGGCAAGCTGTTCGTCGCGGGGGAGTACGCGGTGGTCGACCCGGGCAATCCGGCGATCCTCGTCGCGGTCGACCGCTACATCACCGTCACCGTGACCGGTCCCGCCGAAGCGGGCGTGGAGATCTCCTCCGACCTCGGCCCCCGGGGCGTGCGCCTGCGGTGGCGGGACGGCCGGCTCGTCCCGTACGGCGCGCAGGACGAGCCCGGCGCGCGCGCCCGGTTCGCCCACGTGCTGTCCGCCGTCGAGACCGTGGCCCGGCTGTCCGCCCGGCGCGGGCTCGCCGAACCGTCCTTCAGGGTGTCGGTCGAGAGCGGCCTGCACGACCACGGCACCAAGTACGGCCTGGGTTCCAGCGGCGCGGTGACGGTGGCGACCGTGGCCGCCACCGCCGCGTTCTGCGGGCTGACCCTCTCCGCCGAGGAACGCTTCCGGCTGGCCCTGCTCGCCACCGCGGAGATCGACCCCAAGGGCTCCGGCGGCGACCTGGCCGCCAGCACCTGGGGCGGCTGGATCGCCTACCGGGCGCCCGACCGGGCCGCCGTGCTCGGCCTCGCCCGCGCCGGCGGCGTCGACGAGGCACTGCGCGCCCCCTGGCCCGGATTCGAGGTGCGCCGACTGCCGGCGCCCGAGGGACTCTCGCTGGAGGTCGGCTGGACCGGAAACCCGGCCTCCACCGCGGCCCTCGTGTCCGGACTGCACCGGCGGCCCTGGCGCGGCACCGCCTCCCACCGGAGGTTCGTCCAGGCCACCACCGACTGCGTGCGCGCGGCGATCGCCGCCCTGGAGCGAGAGGACGGCCCGGAACTGCTGGACCAGATCAGGCGGGCCCGAAGGGAGCTGGCTCGACTGGATGACGAGGTCGGCCTGGGAGTCTTCACACCCCGGCTGACGGCGCTGTGCGAGGCCGCCGAGGCCGTCGGAGGCGCCGCCAAGCCCTCCGGGGCCGGCGGCGGCGACTGCGGCATCGCGCTGCTGGACGCCGAAGCGTCGCGGGACATCGCTCAACTGCGCGAACGGTGGGCCTCGGCCGGGGTGACACCCCTGCCGATCCGCCCCGCCGCGGAAGGGAACGCACCATGATCGCTCAACGTAAGGACGACCACGTCCGGCTCGCGGTCGAGCAACAGCAGCAGCACACCGGCCGCAACCAGTTCGACGAGGTCTCGTTCGTCCACCACGCCCTGGCCGGCCTCGACCGCCCGGACGTCTCACTGGCCACCAGCTTCGCCGGCATCTCCTGGCAGGTGCCGCTCTACATCAACGCGATGACCGGCGGCAGCGAGAAGACCGGCATCATCAACCGCGACCTGGCCGTCGCCGCCCGCGAGACCGGCGTGCCCATCGCGTCGGGGTCGATGAGCGCCTACTTCAAGGATCCGGACTGCGCCGGCACGTTCAGCGTGCTGCGCGAGGAGAACCCGGACGGGTTCGTCATCGCCAACGTCAACGCGACGGCCTCCGTCGACAAGGCGCGGCGGGCCGTCGACCTGATCCAGGCCGACGCCCTCCAGATCCACGTCAACACCGTGCAGGAAACGGTGATGCCGGAGGGCGACCGGTCGTTCTCCTCGTGGGTCCCGCAGATCGGGAAGATCGCGGCCGGCGTCGACGTGCCCGTGATCGTCAAGGAGGTCGGGTTCGGGCTGAGCCGCGAGACCGTCCGCCTGCTGGACGGCCTCGGCGTACGCGTGGCCGATCTCGGCGGCCGGGGCGGCACCGACTTCGCCCGCATCGAGAACGGACGGCGCGTCCTCGGGGACTACGCCTACCTCCACGGCTGGGGGCAGTCCACCGCCGCCTGCCTGCTCGACGCACAGGACGCCCGCATCCCCGTCCTCGCCTCCGGTGGCGTGCGCAACCCGCTCGACGTGGCCCGGGCGCTGGCACTCGGCGCGTCCGGCGTCGGGGTCTCCGGCGGATTCCTGCGCACGCTGCTCGACGGCGGTGTGGCGGCGCTGATCGCCCAGATCTCGACCTGGCTCGACCAGTTGGCCGCGCTCCAGACCATGCTCGGCGCGCCCACCCCGGCCGACCTGACCCACTGCGATCTGCTGATCCACGGCGAACTGCGCGACTTCTGCGCCGACCGGGGCATCGACACCCGGCCGTTCGCCCGGCGGTCCGCCGGCCCTGACGTACCCCACGAGATGACGGGAAGCACACGATGACGGAGAACGCGATCGCCGGGGTCCCCATGAGGTGGGTGGGCCCCCTGCGCATCTCGGGGAACGTGGCCACCACCGAGACCCAGGTCCCGCTCGCCACCTACGAGTCGCCGCTGTGGCCTTCCGTCGGCCGGGGCGCGAAGGTCTCCATGCTGTCCGAGCAGGGCATCGTCGCCACCCTCGTCGACGAGCGCATGACCCGGTCGGTGCTCGTGGAGGCGGTGGACGCGCAGACCGCTCTGACGGCGGCGCGCACCATCGACGCCGGCATGGCCGAGCTGCGCGAGGTGGTGCGCACCTGCAGCCGGTTCGCCGAACTGATCGGCATCCGCCACGAGATCAACGCGAACCTGCTGTTCATCCGGTTCGAGTTCAGCACCGGTGACGCCTCCGGCCACAACATGGCCACCCTGGCCTCCGACGTGCTCCTCGGGCACCTGCTGAAGACCATCCCGGGCATCTCCTACGGATCGATCTCCGGGAACTACTGCACGGACAAGAAGGCCACCGCGATCAACGGCATCCTCGGCCGCGGCAAGAACGTCGTCACCGAGCTGCTCGTGCCGCGTGACGTGGTCGAGCGCGTCCTGCACACCACGGCCGCCAAGATCGTCGAGCTGAACATCCGCAAGAACATGCTCGGCACCCTGCTCGCCGGCGGCATCCGCTCGGCCAACGCCCACTTCGCCAACATGCTCCTCGGCTTCTACCTGGCCACCGGCCAGGACGCGGCCAACATCGTCGAGGGCTCCCAGGGCGTCGTCATGGCCGAGGACCGCGACGGCGACCTCTACTTCGCCTGCACCCTGCCCAACCTGATCGTGGGCACCGTCGGCAACGGCAAGGGTCTCGGCTTCGTGGAGACCAACCTGACCCGGCTCGGATGCCGGACCGAGCGCGCCCCCGGGGAGAACGCGCGCCGGCTCGCCGTCATCGCGGCGGCGACCGTGCTGTGCGGCGAACTCTCCCTCCTCGCCGCCCAGACGAACCCGGGGGAACTGATGCGTGCCCACGTCCAGCTGGAACGCGACAACGAGACAGCAAAGGTCGGTGTTTAGGAAATGGCCCACGATCCCGCCATAGGCATCCACGATCTGTCGTTCGCCACCACCGAGTTCGTCCTGGCGCACACGACACTCGCCGCCTACAACGGCACCGACGTCGGCAAGTACCACAAGGGCATCGGCCAGCAGTCGATGAGCGTGCCCGCCGCGGACGAGGACATCGTGACGATCGGCGCGGCCGCTGCCGCGCCCGTCATCCAGCGGCACGGCAGCGACGGGATCCGGACGATCATCTTCGCCACGGAGTCCTCCATCGACCAGGCGAAATCGGCCGGCATCTACGTCCATTCGCTGCTGGGACTGCCCTCGGCCACCCGGGTCGTCGAACTCAAGCAGGCCTGCTACGGCGCGACGGCGGCCCTCCAGTTCGCCATCGGCCTGGTGCGCCGCGACCCGTCGCAGCGCGTCCTCGTGATCGCCAGCGACGTGTCCAAGTACGAGCTGGACAGCCCGGGGGAGGCCACGCAGGGCGCCGCCGCCGTGGCCATGCTGGTCGGCGCCGACCCCGCGCTGCTGCGCGTCGAGGAGCCCTCCGGCGTGTTCACCGCCGACGTCATGGACTTCTGGCGGCCGAACTACCGTGACGCCGCCCTCGTCGACGGGCAGGAGTCCATCAGCGCCTATCTGCTGGCGGTGGAGGGCAGCTGGAAGGACTACACCGAGCAGGGCGGCCGCCCGCTCGAGGAGTTCGCCGCGTTCTGCTACCACCAGCCGTTCACGAAGATGGCGTACAAGGCCCACCGCCACCTGCTGAACACGTGCGGACACGACATCGACG
This sequence comes from Streptomyces sp. NPDC096012, assembly GCF_040426375.1. Classification (NCBI taxonomy): domain Bacteria; kingdom Bacillati; phylum Actinomycetota; class Actinomycetes; order Kitasatosporales; family Streptomycetaceae; genus Streptomyces; species Streptomyces sp. NPDC096012. The sequence continues at coordinate 173,565 of NZ_JBEOTD010000009.1, read as the reverse complement.
AGGACCGCGTCACCCGTGACCTGGGACTGACCACGGCCTACAACAACGTCATCGGCAACAGCTACACCGCCTCGGTGTACCTGGCCCTGGCCGCGCTGCTCGACCAGGCGGACGACCTGACCGGCAAGCCCGTCGGCCTCCTCAGCTACGGCTCCGGCAGCGTCGCCGAGTTCTTCGCCGGCACCGTCGTCCCCGGCTACCGGGACCACCTGCGCACCGAGGCACACCGCGAGGCGATCGACCGGCGCAAGCCCGTCGACCACGCGCGCTACCGCGAACTGCACGAGCGTTCCTTCCCGGCCGACGGCGGCGACCACCTCACCCCCGCCGAGACCACCGGCCCCTTCCGGCTGGCCGCCCTGCGCGGGCACAAGCGCATCTACGAGACGCGCTAGCCCACGCTCCGCGGGCTCCCAGCGTGCCACCGCCCGGACCCCGACGACACGCACGGGCCCGCGCGGTCGAGCGCCACGACGAGGACCGGCCGATCGCCGGTGCCGTCGGCGCCTTCACACCCTCCGCCCCGCCCACGTGGCCGGTGCCCCACCGCACCGCACCGGCCCAGGGCCGGGGTGCCGTTCGTCGCGCCAGGGCGCTCACCGCCGGTCCCACCAGGACCTGCCCGGGACCCTTGCGCGCGGCTCCGGTCTCCTGCCGGCGACGGCCGCGCCTTCGCGGCCGTCGGCACAGCCATTTCACGACCATCTGAGGGGAAGACAGGCGCATGACCGAAGTCGGGGTCCTCGGCACGGGGGCCTATGTGCCGGACCGGATTGTCTCCAATGACGAAGTCGCAGCGGCTGCCGGGGTCGATGACGCCTGGGTCATCCGCAAGACCGCGATCCGGGAACGCCGGTGGGCCGATCCCGGGCAGGCCACGTCGGACCTGGCTGCGGCCGCGGGACGGGCCGCCCTGCGATCGGCCGGCATCGGCGCCGACCAACTGTCCGTCATCGTCGTCGCGACCTCCACACCCGACCGGCCCCAGCCGCCCACCGCCGCCTATGTGCAGCACCTGCTCGGGGCCGTCGACGCGGCCGCGTTCGACGTCAACGCCGTATGCTCCGGCGAGGTGTTCGCCATCGCCGCGGCCGAGGGGATCCTCACCAGGCGGGGCGGCCACGCCCTGGTCATCGGGGCCGACGTGTACTCGCGCATCCTGAACCCGGCCGACCGCAGGACGGTCGTCCTGTTCGGCGACGGCGCCGGTGCGATGGTCCTCGGCCTCGGCCGGGGAGCGCGCATCCGCGACATCACCGCACACACCTTCGGCGAGTTGTCGGGCCTGATCCAGGTGCCCGCCGGCGGCAGCAGACTGCCCATCGACCAGGCCGCCCTGGACGCCGGCCTGCAGTACTTCACGATGGACGGCCGGGCGGTGCGCGCCTTCGTCGAGGACCGGCTGCCCGTGCTGACCAAGCAGTTCCTCCACGAGAGCGGCGTGGACCCCGACGACATCAGCCACTTCGTGCCCCACCAGGCCAACGGGATCATGCTCGACACCGTGTTCGCGGAACTGTCCCTGTCCCGGGCCACCATGCACCTCTCGCTGACGCACTACGGCAACACGGGAGCCGCCTCCATCCCGATCACCATGGCCGAAGCCGCCCGTACCGGTGCCTTCCGACCGGGCGACCTGATCCTCCTGGCGGGCTTCGGCGGGGGCATGGCGGCGGGATTCGCGCTGGTCGAGTGGTGAAGCGTCGCCCGCTCGACCCCTTGTGAGCCGCCCGGCGCGGCGAGCGCGGCCCTTGCTGTGCTTCTCGACCTCGGCAGAGAACAGGGAACCATGACAACGAGACAATGCACTGTGGGTGTCATAGGCAGCGGCCCGCGCGGGCTCTCGGTGATCGAACGGCTCTGCGCCAACGCCCGCTCTCAGCCCGAGGGCAGCACTGTCCGCGTCCATGTGGTCGACCCCTACCCGCCCGGCTCCGGCAAGGTGTGGCGCACCGACCAGTCCCGTCACCTGCTCATGAACACCGTGGCCGGACAGATATCGGTGTTCACCGACGCCTCCGTGGACCTGCGGGGCCCACTGGAACCCGGACCGAGCCTGCACCGGTGGGCCGAGGCGCTCGTCGCGGGCGAGTTCGGCGCCGTCCACCCGCCCCACGTCCTGGACGAAGCCCGCACCCTGGGCCCCGACACCTACCCGACCCGCGCCTTCTACGGCTGGTACCTGCAGTGGGCGTTCCGGCGGACCGTCGAGGGCGCGCCACCGGGGCTGACGGTCACCACGCACGCCTCCCTCGCCGTGTCCCTGGACGACGATCCGGACGCCGAGGACAAGACCCTGCAGCGAGTGGTGCTCCAGGACGGAACCGTGCTCGCGGGACTGGACGCCGTGATCCTGTGCCAGGGACACCTGCCGGCCCGCGCGGACGTCCGCGAGCGGGAGTTCGCCTCCCGGGCCCGGAAGGCCGGCCTCGCCTACATCGCGCCGGCCAATCCGGCGGACGTCGACCTGGACGTGCTGTCGCCGGGCACCAGGGTGCTGCTGCGCGGGCTCGGACTGAACTTCTTCGACTACATGGCCGAACTCACCGTCGGCCGCGGCGGCTCCTTCTCGCGGTCCGCCGGACAACTCGTCTACCGGCCCAGCGGGCGGGAGCCACGGATCCACGCCGGATCCCGGCGCGGCATCCCGTACCAGGCCCGGGGCGAGAACGAGAAGGGCCCGCACGGACGCCACGAGCCGGTCGTGCTCACCGCCGACCGCATCGCCCGGCTGCGCAGCACCCACGAGCACTCCGGGCTCGACTTCAGGAAGGACCTGTGGCCGCTGATCTCCATGGAGGTCGAGGCCGTCTACTACCGCACCCTGTTCACGTCGCGCGGGCACGTCGCCCAGGCACGGCGGCTCCAGGAGGACTTCCTGGCGGCCGGCCCGGGGCGGCGGGAGCAGGACGCCGTCCTCTCGGCGTACGGCATCGGCGAGAAGTACCGCTGGGACTGGGAAATCATCGCCCGCCCGTACCGGGACCGGGAGTTCGCCGGCCCGTGGGACTTCACCGACTGGCTCCTCGGCTACCTGCGCAGGGACGTCTCCGAAGCCAGGTCCGGCAACGTCAGCGGCCCGGTCAAAGCCGCACTGGACGTCCTGCGGGACCTGCGCAACGAGATCCGCCTCGCGGTCGACCACGGTGGCCTGCACGGCGACTCGTACCGCACCGACCTCGACAACTGGTACACCCCGCTCAACGCGTTCCTGTCGATCGGACCGCCCGCGCGACGCGTCGAGGAGATGATCGCCCTGATCGAGGCCGGCGTGCTGAGCGTGGTCGGACCGGATCTGCGGGTGACCGCGGACGACACCGGATACACGGTCGGCTCCCCCCTCGTGCCCGGCTCCGAGGTCCGCGTGGAGGCACTCGTGGAGGCACGCCTGCCCGACATCACGCTCACCCGCACGGAGGACCCGCTGCTGAAGCGGCTGCTGGCCACCGGGCAGTGCGCCCCCTACCGCATCCGCACGCGTGCCGGCGGCAGCTACGAGAGCGACGGACTGGCCGTCACCGGGCGGCCGTTCCACCTGGTCGACGCGGCGGGCCAGGCACACCCGCGCCGTTTCGCCTTCGGCGTGCCGACGGAGTCGGTGCACTGGGTCACGGCGGCGGGCATCCGCCCCGGCGTCAACTCGGTGACCCTCACCGACTCCGACGCCATCGCCCGTGCGGCCCTCGCCTGCGGCACCGTTGAGGCAGAGGCAGAGGCAGAGGCAGAGGCAGAGGCAGAGGCAGAGGCAGAGGCAGAGGCAGAGGCAGAGGCAGAGGCAGAGGCCGCTGCGGTGGTGCCGGTGTCCCTCGGAGGCGGCTCTCGTCCGAGCGGGTCGGAGGTACCGGTGGTCACCGAGGGCGGGTCCGATCCTGTCGGTCCGGTGGTGACCGAGGGCCGGTCGGGTCCCGTCGGTTCGGCTGAACCGGTGGTCACCGAGGGCCGGTCCGATCCGTTCGGTTCGGTGGTGGCCGTGGTCGCCGAGGACGGGTGAGTCGTGGCGGACGGCAAAGCTCATGGCGGAGAAGGGCTGCGCCCGCCCACGGGCAGGCGACAACCGTCGAGCGTCGGGAGCCGCAACCGGCTCCCGACGCTCTCCAAGGCCGCCCTGACTCCCGCAGATACCCCGCCGACCTGCGCGAATTCGGTGGCGACCGCAAGGGTCGGCTTCTCTAGCCCCGTCGCCGCAAGGCGATCTGCGTGAGTTCCTCTATGTCGAACTCGGAACGGCCCGGTGTGCCGTATCGGGTGATCTTCCCGCGGCTCACCCACTTGCGGATCGTCGCCTCGGACACACCTGCGGCCAGGGCGGCCACATTGGTGGGCACAAGGCGGTGGCGAGGCGGTTTGATCATGCGGTGACGGCCTTCCGTTGCCGCTCCATGAGCGGTCGCAGAGTGATCCATTCGTGCATTTCCCAGGTGTGTCCCGACGAGCATCGGATGCTTTTCCTGTCCGTGGTTCCGAGGTGCTGCGGCGAGGTGTTGATCGTCCCCGTGCAGCTGTCCACGACACACTCCCAGGTGAGCTTACGAACATCACTGGAGTCTGGGTCGATGGTGCGCAGCAGCTCCACGCGGAGATCGTCCACCTCGTCGGCGAAATCGATCGCCGGAGGCTGCGCGGTGAGCCACTCCAGGTGACGCAGGAGGAAATTCGCCAGCTGCGGAACCGAGCGGTCGGGGACGGCATCCCCGACTTCGTCGGCGACGAACTCCGACCACGACTCCAGAATGGCGAGGATGTTGTGCCGGGCGTCGAGCGCCGACAGGTTCAGGTGATCCCTGCTCCGGCTCCCGGACACACGCGTCTGGTGCATGCGCCGCGAGATCGGCGCTATGTGGTGCAGACTCTCCTGGTAGAGGCCGGGAAGCGCGCGCAGATTGCCTTCCAGCTGCCGGATGCGTGCGGCGCCGAGGGTGGACTCGGCCACCTCGCCGGGGACCTTCGTGCGGGTTTCGGGGCAGGCGTGAAAATCCATTCGATCTCCTTCATGAGGTGGCTCGGCCGGCCGTCGTCACAGGGCAGATGAAATGCCCACGCCCAATTGGCGGTCATAGTCGGATCGATGGCCCCTCGAGAGAGGGAGAGCTGGTGCGTCGGTCCCACGTCGTCATCATCGGAAGATGCCACGACCATGACCGGCCGGCCCGGGCCGGGGAATCTCGGCACGGAATTCTGATCCGGCCCGGCAACCAGCGGGCCTTTACGTTCGGTGGATACAGCGCGTCTTGTGCGTTCCTTACCCCCCGACGCTGTCCCGACGTAACCATGGGTGCACAGCGAGGCTTCCACGGGACTGTTCAAGGTGTCAACGTTCACCGTTCGCGGTCCATCGCCCCTAAAGGGGAACTCCAGTTCCGCCCCGTGCGGGCCGTATCACCGAAGGTCGGGCACGCGCTCGGCCGGGCAATGACGGCCTGGTCGGAGGACATTGGGGCGCACCCGCTCAAGTACCCCTGCATTTAAACCCTAGGAGACACGCGTGACTTCGGACGTGACCACCGGCACCGGCCAGGAGCCCGCCGGCCTCGCCCGCCGCACCGGCGCCGAACTGCTCCGGCGCGTCGAGGACCGGCTGCGCTCGCTCCTTGCGGCCGAACGTGACGCGTGGGCCGGGGTCGACGAGCGGGCGGTCGTCCCCATCGACGCGCTGGCCGAGCTGATCGAGTCGGGCGGCAAGCGCATCCGGCCCGCCTTCTGCATCACCGGCTATCTCGCCGCCGGCGGTGACCCCGAGGCACCCGGGATCGTGGCGGTCGGCGCGGCCCTGGAGATGCTGCACCTGTCCGCCCTCGTCCACGACGACGTCCTGGACGATTCCAGCCACCGGCGCGGACTGCCGACCGTCCACACGAGGCACACCGCGCTGCACGACAGCAGCGGATGGCAGGGCGAGGCACGCCGGTACGGAGAGGGCGTGGCGATCCTCGTCGGCGACCTCGCGCTCGTGTACTCCGGGGAGTTGATGTCACAGGCGCCGAAGCCGGCCCTGCCGGAATGGAACAAGCTGCGATCAGAGGTGATGATCGGCCAGTACATGGACGTCCACGCGGCCGCCGCGTTCTCGGTCGACCCCCGGCTCTCACGCCTGATCGCGAAGATCAAGTCCGGGCGGTACACCATCCACCGGCCTCTTGTCGTGGGCGCGACCGCGGCGGGCCGCAGTGACCTCGCTCCCGCCTTCGAGGAGTACGGGGAGGCGGTGGGGGAGGCGTTCCAGCTCCGTGACGACCTGCTGGACGCCTTCGGCGACTCCGCGGACACCGGAAAGCCCACCGGCCTGGACTTCACCCAGCACAAGATGACACTGCTGCTGGGCTGGGCGATGCAGCGCGACGAGCGCATCCACGCCCTGATCACGGAGCCGGGGCACACGGCCGACGAGGTGCGCCGGCGCCTGGTGGACACCGGCGTTCCCGCCGATGTCGAGAAGCACATCGACGCCCTCGTCGAGCGGGGCTGCAAGGCCATCGCCGACGCGCCCGTCGACCAGGTGTGGCGCGGTGAGCTGACGGACATGGCCAGGCGGGTCGCGTACCGCAACGCGTGAGCCGGACTCTGCGCCCGGTCACCGAGGGTACGGCGGACCACCCGAGCCCGGCCACCGGCCCTGCCGCTCCTGCTGCCGGGCCACCGGATAGCACCGGGCCCTGCCGTTCGTGCTGCCGGGCCACTGGACTGCACGGGCCCTGCCGCTCCTGCTGCCCGGTCACCGGATCGCACCGGCCCCGCTGCTCCTGCCCGCCTCGCCGGGGCACCCCCGCCGCTCCCGCCGCTCCCGGCGGCACCGGCCCCGCCCGCCTCCGGCCACCCGCTGGCGCTTCGTGCGCTCGACGTCCGCAGGAGTCCCCTTCGGGGCCGCCTCGACAGTCGCTTGAGTCCCTGCCCCGGACGCTGCCGTGCCGGCGACCCGCCCGCTCGGGTCCTCCGGCGCCGGCGACAGTCCGTCCCACCAGGCACTTCGGCCCCGCACGCGCCGGACGGCGGCCGGCCCGGGCGGGGCCGCGGCGGTGTGCCGGTGCCCCGCGCGCGGCCGGGAATGCCCTGCCCCTGCCGGGCCCCCGCCGCGCATGATGCAGTCACGACGCACAGGAGGGGGACCGCGAATGAGCCCGGAGGTATGTGCCGTCGACGAGGACGACGGGCACGGACACGCCGTGGTGATCGGCTCCGGCCTCGCCGGGCTCACCGCCGCGCGGGCCCTCGCCAACTTCATGGAGCGGGTCACCGTGATCGACCGCGACCGGCTGCCCCGGGGCGCCGGCCGGCGCCGCGGTGTGCCCCAGGCCCGGCACACGCATCTGCTCATGCCCGCCGCGCACCAGGGCCTGGAGCAGCTGTTCCCGGGTATCGTCGCGGATCTCACCCGCGCCGGAGCGGTCCCCGTCCACCTGTCCCGGGACACGCTGCTGCTGGGCCCGGCCGGCTGGCTGCCCCGCTCCGAGTCCGGCCCGACCGCGCTGAGCGCCGGCCGCGACCTGATCGACGCCGTCGTACGGGACAGGCTGCGCGCCGATCCGAAGGTGGCCTTCCTCGCGGAGCACGAGGTCGTCTCGCTGGAGCCCGGCCGTCAGGACACCGTCGTCGGCGTCTGGGCACGCGGCCGGGACCGGCGGATCCCCGGCGGCTGGGGCCTCCGGCGTCTGATACGCGCCGACTTCGTCGTGGACGCCACCGGGCGCGGCTCGTGCGCACCACGCTGGCTGGCCGAACTCGGCTACCCCACGCCCGTGGAGACGCTGGCCCGCACCGGGATCACGTACGCCTCCACCGTGTTCGCCCCACCCGTCGGCCATGTCGCCGACTGGAGCAGCCTGCTGCTGATGGGTTCCCCCGACCGGCCGCGGCAGGGCATGCTCCATCCCATCGAGGGCGGCCGGTGGTCGGTGACGCTCAGCGCGGCCGACGGCGGCCCGCCGCCCACCGATCACCAGGGCCTGCTGCGCGCGGCGGGCGCTCTGCGCCACCCGCTGCTGCATGAGGTCATCGAGGCGGCCACCCCCCTCGGTCCGGTGTACGCCTGCGACCGTGCCGACACCCGCTGGCGCCACTACGAGAAGCTGCGCCGCTGGCCCGACCAGTTCCTCGTCGTCGGTGACGCCCATGTCGCCCTCGACCCGGCGCACGGCCACGGCATGACCTTCGCGGTCCAGTCCGCACTCGTCCTGGACCAGATGCTTTCCTGCCACGGCACCGCCGTCGGACTCAGCTACCGGCTGCGCCGTGCCCTCGCCCGGCATCTGGCGCCCGCCTGGCGGGCGAGCCTGGGCAACCCGGCCGCGGCCGGCCTCGGCCGGGAGCCGGGGAACGGGCTGCGGGCCCGCTTCGGCCGGTGGTGCACGGCCAGGCTCGCCGCCGCCGCGACCACCGACCCGGGCGCGGCCGAGCTGCTCCTCGAACGCCTCCGGACCGGCGTCCCGCGGACCGGCGCGCTGCGTCCCCGCCGCCTGTGGGCCGTGCTCCGCGGCCGGCGCGGGCCCCTGTCCACGGTGCCCCCCAGCGCCACCCACGGCCCGGACGCGCGGCGGCGGCCCCCCGCGGCCCCGCCCGTGCCCGCCTTCGGGGTGCGCGTCGGCTCCACCCGGCCGCAGCGGCCCTTGAGTTCGTCGGCGCACCGAGGCGGTACCGGGCGGTGATCGCCGGCGGCACGGTGTGCGTGACCTCGGGACCGCGTGGAAAGCGGTCCCCGCCCGCACCCGCGGAAGAGGCGGCAATTACGCTTTCGGGTATGGCAGAGATGAATCAACTGCACTTGCACAAAAGCGAGTTGGATCATCCAGGGTGGGACGGGTCCGATGAACCGGCCAAAAGATCAAGCCTGTTGGGTACCGGGGAATTCGACGTACTCGCGGACCACTCGCAACTCGCTCGAGAACTGGTCGAGTTGACCCCGGTGGCTGGCTTGAAGGCGGTTGTACGGCCGTGGCGCGCGTCGATAGCGTGCCAGCCGTTCCAGGGCATGCGAGGGGAGAACGCGCGAGTATGAGCACGACTGAGAGGGTGCCGCACAGCGAGCGCACCGCGACGTCGAGGGGAGAGCGCGTCGCCGACTGGGCGGACGGGCGGCTCGGGATCTACAGCTTCCGGTTCTTGATCCGCAAGGTGTTTCCCGACCACTGGTCGTTCATGTTCGGCGAGATATCCCTCTACAGCTTCATCATGCTGCTTCTCACCGGCGTCTGGCTCACCCTGTTCTTCGATCCCAGCATGAGCGAGACCGTGTACCACGGGTCGCACGTGCCCCTCCAGGGCGTTCAGATGTCACAGGCGTATTCCTCCACCCTCGACATCAGCTTCGAGGTGCGTGGAGGTCTGTTCATCCGCCAGTTGCACCACTGGTCGGCCCTGATCATGATCGGTGCGCTGTGCCTGCACACCATGCGGCACTTCTTCACCGGGTCGTTCCGCAAGCCGCGCGAGGTCAACTGGCTGATCGGTTTCGTGCTCCTCGTCCTGGTCACCCTGGAGGGCTTCGTCGGCTATTCCCTCCCCGACGACCTGCTCTCGGGCACCGGCCTGCGTATCGCCGAGGGCGTCACGCTCGCCATTCCACTGGTCGGAACGTATCTGCAGATGTTCCTGTTCGGCGGTGAGTTCCCCGGCACGGACGTGATCCCACGCTTCTACAGCATTCACATCCTGCTGATCCCGGGGATCGTCGTCGCCCTGGTCACGGTCCATCTGATCCTGGTCTTCTACCACAAGCACACCCAGTTCCGGGGTCCGGCCCGCACCGAGAAGAACGTCATCGGCCAGCCCCTGATGCCGCATTACACGGCCAAGGCCGGCGGCTTCTTCTTCCTGGTCACCGGGGTACTCGCGATGCTGGCAGGCATCGCGCAGATCAACCCGATCTGGACCTACGGCCCCTACCGCCCCGACCAGATCTCCCAAGGGTCCCAGCCGGACTGGTACATGGGCTTCCTCGAAGGGTCCCTGCGAGCCATGCCCGCCTCGGAGTTCACTCTGTGGGGCGGCTACACCGTCAACCTCGGCGTCATCCTCCCGGCCGTCGTCCTGCCGGGTCTGATGGCCGGCGTACTCGCCATGTGGCCGTTCCTGGAAGCCTGGGTGACCGGGGACACCCGCGAGCACCACCTCCTCGACCGGCCGCGCGACCATCCCACCCGGACCGCCTTCGGCAGCGCGTTCATCGTCCTGTACATGGTGCTGTTCTTCGGAGGCGCCAACGACATCCTGGCCGAGCGCTTCCATCTGTCCCTGAACGCGATCACCTGGTCGGTACGGATCGGAATCTTCGTCGTCCCGGTGCTGACGTACATGGTCGCCAGGCGGATCTGCCTCGGGCTGCTGCGGCGGGACAAGGACAAGCTCCTGCACGGTCGCGAGACCGGACGGATCAAGAGGCTCCCGCACGGCGAGTTCGTCGAGGTGCACGAGCGCCTGGACCGCGGTCAGGAGTACGCCCTGCTGTCCCGGGAGGCCTACGAGGCGTTGCCGGCGCCCGCGCCGGAACAGGACGGTGTGCCCAACCCGCACCTGCGCAAGCAGATGCTGCGCCACCGGTTCAGCCGCTGGCTGTACGGCGGACAGATCGCGAAGCCGACAGCGCAGGAGATGCGGGAAGCCCTGACCCACTTCGACCACTCGGCCAACGGGCACCCGGAGCCCGGCGCGCAGCACCCCGTCGAGGGGCGGGAGCCGAACCCCGAACTGCACTGACCCGGCGCCACGCAGCGGAACGCCGGGTTCGGTGAGGGTGGCGCGGGTGATCAGGGGACGATCACCCGCTCCGCCGACGTCGCGCCAGGTGCACAGCGGAGGGGCCTCACTCGGCCCGCCGTCGCCGGCGCACCCGTTCCCCGGCGCGCTCGCGGAGCGGGCCGCACGTCCGCACCACGCGCACCGCCCGCCCCGCTCCCCAGGGGGCCGCGATGCCCGGCCGGCCGGCGCACCGTGCCGGAACGTCGACGGAGGCCCGAATGAGCCGAACTGCACGAGACCGGGGCAGCCCGACCGTACGAGGTCGGGGCGGTAGAACCGCACGAGGTCGGGGTCGCCCGACCGCACGGGACGGGGGCGGCCGGACCGCACGAGACCGGGGCGGAGCCCGGACCGAGTCGATCACCGGGGCGCGCACCGGTCTGACGCAGGACGTGCGCGGTCGCCAGCGCCGCTACCTCGCGGCCATGCTGGTGCGCACGGTCTGCGTGGTACTCATGGCGGTCACCTGGAACCGCTGGCCGGTCTTCGCGGTCTGCGCCCTGGTCGGCGGGGTCACGATCCCCTACGTGGCCGTGGTCGTCGCCCAGGCCGGCTGGCGTCAGCAGCGGGGCGTACGGCCCGCACTGACACGCGGACACGAGGAAACCGCCGAACGGGTCCTCCTCGAACCCACTTTGATCCTGCCCCCGGAACGCAACGCGGCGGGCTGAGCGTGGCCGGCCGCGAACCCCGGACACCCCGCCCTCCCAGAGCGCCGCTGCCGGGCCCCCGGCAGCGGCGCTTCTTCGCGTTCGTACGCGGCGGCGCGCTACCCCACCCCCAACTCCCGCACCAGCCGCAGCTCCAGGGGCGTCAACGGGACGTCCGCGCACAGCCGCTCCGGGTGGCCGGGGGCCGGCCCGGTCAGCGGCGGGGCCGCGTGGTGCGGGCCGGTGTGGAGCATGCCGAACGTCGACAGGGCACAGTAGATCGCACGGCCCACGGCGCGGGGGCCCGGCAGGTGCCACATGGCGGCCTCCTTCGATGTCACGGCGACGGACGTCCCGGTCACTGTCCGGCTCCCGGCCGGAGAACCGCTTCAGACCCGCTCAAGCGCGACCGTGGCCGCCGAATCGCCGGCCTCGGCGACACCGGGCACCCCGCCGGCACCGGCTACGCCCGGGCGCTCGCCACCCCGGCGAACGACCGCTCGAACCCGAGGAGAGACCCGCGTGAGCCGGATCGAAAGGTTCGAGGAGCTGCGGCCCCTGCTGTTCTCGATCGCCTCCGGGATGATGCACGAGGCGCCTGAGGCTCATCAGACGCGCGACGGTGGTGGCGAGGCGTCGCCGTGGCCGACGTGCGTCGCCGGAGCGGAGCAGGTGGCCCGGGTGCTGGCCGCGATCGTCCCGGCGCTGGCCCGCAGGGGCGTCACCATGCAGCCGCACCGGGTGGACGAAGGTCCGGGCGTGGTGTTCCGCGACCGGAACGGCGACGTTCTCGGCGCCCTCGTGCTCGACATCCTCGAAGAGCGGATCCGGACGATCCGCTGGGTGACGGATCCGGACGGGCGGGCCCCCTGAGCAGCCGACGCCCCGGGCGCGTACGGCCCCGGTACAGCACCCCACTGATCACCCGACCGCGATCGCTCCACCGTCCCCCCCATGCACCATCGCGGGGTAACGCCGGTTGCTCACTGGCAGGAGCGGTTCAAGTCGCTCTCACTGAGCGCCAGTCGGATCACCCCTATGTCCCACTGTCCTGTCAACGACTCGACTGATCGGCAGGCACCGCCGAACTCCTGTCAGAAGCGGAGCCTTCAGAGAAAGCCGGCGTCGAAGATCGCTGGATATAGTGCAGGCGCTTCGCCCCGATGACCCCGTCGCCGAGGAGGCCGTCCCATGGAGCCCGTCACTCTGATCACCGGTGGCTCGACCGGAATCGGCGCCGCCACCGCCCGCGCCCTGCTCAAGCAGGGCCACCGCGTGGCCGTCACCGGACGCGACGCGGGCAAGCTGGCCGCCTTCGCCGCCACCGCCGGGGCGGGCGAGCGCCTGCTGACGATCACCGGCGATGCCGGCGAGGCGGATGACGTCGCCGCCGCCGTCCGCCACGTGCTGGACACCTGGGGCCAGCTGAACAACGTCATAGCCAACGCCGGTTTCTCCCTGCCCGGCAACCTGGAGACCCAGGCCCCTGAGGACATGCGCGCCATGATCCTCACCAACGTCCTGGGCCCCGCCCTGCTGATCAAGGAGACCCTGCCCCACCTGAGGACCTCCAAGGGCCGAATCGTGATCATCGGCTCGGTCGCCGGTGTCCGCCACACCCCCGGCAACCTCTACTCCGTCACCAAGTGGGCCGCCCACGCCCTCGCCGAGAACACCCGCCTCCTGGTCGGCCAGGACGGAGTCGGCGTCACCGTTGTCGCCCCCGGCATCGTGGACACGCCGTTCTGGCACGCCCGCGGCGGCACCCCCGAGGCAGCCGCCGCGATGACCGCCGAGCAGATCGCGGACACGATTGTGTTCGCCGTCAACCAGCCCGCGAGCGTGGACATCAACCACATCACGATGCGGCCGACGGGGCAGGTTGGCTGAGGCAGAGCTCCCAAGGGCCGTGGGGCTTCGACCGGGTCTGGTGGTCTCACGGGCGGCGGAACGGGAAACCGGTCTGCCGTCGCTGCCGGCAGCGCGAGTGCCGCATCCCGCGGCCGTGTCACGTCTGCGGGCGCGTCCTGAAGGCCACGAGGAACACCCCTGCGGGGCGATCCCTCACCGGTAATGCCATACCCGGCCCCTGCCGAACGTCGTCACCGACACCCGGCACAACGAGCAACCCGGCAAAGGTCCTCGGTCACCGCACCGGACGAAGCCGCTTTCGCCCTCCGGAAGATCAAGCGAGAGGGCTGGCCGGCCTGCTTCGATGACGGCAGGAGCCGCCGGCGCGATGCTGACGGGGCGTGACCGCCCAGGGAACCACGGCCGGTACACGGGGCGTCAGCTGATGAAGGAGCCCTGGGCGCATGCGCTCGAGGTCACCCGACAGTGCCTGGTCCCGGCCGCCCCGCCCAGGGCACCCCACCCCCTGTCCATGCCCACGAGCCGCCGCAAAAAGGATGGTTCCGCCGAGGCCGGACGGGACGGACCCGGGCGATGGCTGAAGCTCCCCGGCGGGCGATACGGTAGCGCTCGCAAGCCGTTGTGTGGGGACGAAGGGACATGGCACGTGGCACTGAGGGCGCTTCGCTCCGCATTGGAAGCCCTGTACGTCAGGCGCCTGACGCGCAAGCTGGAAGGACTGCCCCGTCCACAGCACGTCGCGATCATGCTCGACGGCAACCGCCGGTGGGCCCGCGGCGCCGGGCACGACGATCCCCGGGAGGGCTACCGCGTCGGCGGAGCGAAGGTCGGCGACTTCCTGCGCTGGTGCGACGCCGCGGACATCGAGCACGTCACCCTCTGGATGCTCTCCGACGACAACCTGCACCGGCCTCCGGCCCAGCTCGGGCCCCTGCTGCAGATCATCGAGGAGACAGTGGCGAGCATCTGCGCGGCCGACGAGGACTGGCAGATCGAGGTCATCGGCTCTCTGGACCTGCTCCCCGGGGAGACCGCACGCGCTCTGAAGGACGCGGTCGCCCGCACCAACGGCCGGACGGGCCTGCGGGTCGACGTGGCGGTCGGGTACGGCGGGCGGCGCGAGATCATCGACGCGGTCAGGACCGCCTTCGACAAGCACATCTCCGCCGGAGGCGATCCGCGGGAACTCGCCGAGGAGTTCGACCTCCAGCACATCTCCGACAACCTGTACTCCTCGGCGGGCCGGGACACCGACTTCATCATCCGTACCTCGGGTGAGCAGCGGCTGTCCGGCTTCCTGCTCTGGCAGTCCGCTTATGCGGAGGTGCACTTCGTCGAGGTCCTGTGGCCCGCGTTCCGCCAGATAGACCTCCTGCGCGCGCTGCGCTCGTACGCCGCCCGCGAACGGCGCTACGGCAGGTGACCCCACGCCGGGCGCGCCGCCCCGAGCCCGGGCGCGCTCACCGCCGGCCCCGGCCCGCCCCCTCCGACGCCTCGTCAGGGCGTGTACGACGGCGGACGCATGGGATGGTCGCGGCACCGGGATTTCCTGTCCCCCGGACGGCGTCCGGCGGGTCCTGGCACGCTGCGCCCGGTACGCCTGGCTGACCGGCCGCCGTATCACCGGCCACTCCGCCCGGCGCGGCCTGGTCACCACGGCCGCAACAACGGGAAACGCCGCGAATAACTCCGCGGCCAGGGCGGGCGGTCCGAGAACAGCCCCGTGTTCTCGGAGTGCGTGGACGAGGGCGAACGCTTCAAGGACGCTCCGACCGACGGCATCGGCCTGTGAGCACTACCGCACGGTGAAGGGTCCTTCATCCGGCGGCTCTATCACAGATTCCACCCCGGTCGAGGATGTCCAGGACCAGACCGTGACTGTGCCGAATACCGGTGCGGGCGACTGAACGAGCGCATACGGTACCTTCATGACGAAAACCGCCCGAACCACGAAACGTACGGGAGTCCTCGTCGCGGCAGCCGCCGTGACCGCGCTCGCCTTCCCCGCCCAGGCCCACGCCGCTGCCGTCGCCTGCGGCGGCGGGGTCTCGACGCAGAACATCGGCGCCCGGGGCTGTATTTCCGCCGAACGCTGGAAGGACGGGGGGGTCTTCTGGCACGACATCACCGCCCACGCCCTCATCACCAACTCCCGCTCCCACGCCTCATGGGTCGAGTACGAGGCGTACCTTCAGGCGGGCAGCGCCGACTGGGTGAAAATGGGCAGCGGCCGGACCATCGTGGAGCGGCGTTCCACGGTCGGCCCGATCGCCATCGCCTCCAAGTCCCGCGTCTGTGACACGGTCAAAGTCACGATCCGCGTCCACGTGAGGCCCGCGGGGGGCGCCTGGTCGAACTGGTCCAGCGCGGCGACCTCGCAGTGCCAGACCTGAAGCTGCCAGCCCTCGCACACCACAGCGCCCCCGCCTCCGCGACCGGGAGGACGGGGACGCTCGTGTTTTCTGCGGGCAATCGACTGACTTCGGCTCGTCAAGGTGACGTGGGTTCGTCGAGGATCAGGCCGGTGACGCGGAACTCGCGCAGCCCCGGGTAGCGGCCGTAGCCGATCCGGACCGGGGTGCCGGGGGCGTCCATGGTGTGCGGGCCGTCGCCCATCGGCAGGCCGGCCAGCGGCCTGCCGGAGTCGGCGGCGGCGCCGGCCTCGACGGTGAGCGCCTGGAGGAAGAGCGCGACCTGGTCGTGCAGCTCCTGATCCGCGTCGCGCACCGCTGGTAAGGCCCGGGGCCGGAGCGTCAGGCCGCGGCGCCGATGCGGGCGGCGAGGTCCCTGCCCGCGGCCTTGTAGGCGGGCGGGAAGGTGAGCTTCAGGCCCTGTTCCTGTCCCTGGACGGTGAGCACGGTCTGCAGTCCCAGACCGAGCAGCGCCTTCCTCACCGGCGCGGCGGACGTCAGTGCGAGCGGCAGGGACATGAGCAGTCCGCCGGGCCGGCCCGTCGTGGTGCGGGCGTCGAAGAACATCAGCCGCTGGTCGGTGAGGACCCAGTACATCGGACGCGGCTGGACGGTGGCGATGACCGTGCCCGCGGTGAGGGCGCCGACCAGTGCGGTGGTCAGCACCCGGCGCTTGACGGAGACGGAGCCGACCTTGGCGAGGGAGGCGGCTTCCACCTGCTCGCCGTCGGCGAGCAGGGGAGTGACGGCCTGCAGCAGTTGCTGTCTGCGCCGGTTGTTCACGAGGGGTCCTTAGGGCGTTTCGAAGGCACGTCCGCGCGCTGTGCCTGTGCGCGTGGGGGGAGCGCGGGCGAGCTTATGGCCGACGGCTCGGTGCGCCAACAAAGTCTTGGCCATGACTCGGCAAATCCGCAGGTGACACGGCAAGCTCCGAGGGAGCCGCACATCGTTGCCCGCGTTTTTGCCGTCAGTTGTCCGCGAGGCGATGCGGGGTGGCGGCGTGACCGCCCTCGCCCTCGAAGAGGACCTCGAGGGTGCGGCTGCCGGCCAGTACGGGGCCGTCGGCATGCGCCACCATCCCCGCCGGGAAGGCCGCCGTGTGCTGTGCGAGCACCACGTCCGGCGGGGTGTTCCGGTCGTACGACGCGGTCCGGGCCGGCGCGAGATAACCCCGGACATGCCGGCGCATGACCGGCAGACCGAACAGCGCGGCTGTGGTCCGGGAGCCGGGTGACGAGGTCGAAGTCCTCGGCCATGGCCGCGAGTTCGGCCGGCCGCTGGCGACCTGACCGGGCAGGTGCGGGATGTAGGTGAGGATCTCGGAGACCGCGGACTCCACGGCCGTCTCCGGGACGAAGGACGCGCCGGCCGCGAAGGCCAGGGTGCCGGGCCCGTCGTCGCGGCGGACCGCGAGACCGGTGACGACGGGCACCGGCAGGTCCCCCCGGTTGTCGAAGGCGTGGACGTCGTAGCCCTGCAGCGCGGCCCGCGCCACCACGGCCCGCACCCCGGGCCCGCCCACCGAGTCCAGGTCGATCTCCGGGAGCGGCAGGTCGCCGTACCAGCCGAGCAGGAAGGCGTCCCGCTCGACCAGTTCGAGCAGCCCGAAGAACACCGCCTCCTCCCATGTTCCGCCGGTGGCACAGCCGTTGGAGCACTCGAAGACGAAGTTGTCCGTGCGGGTGCCCGCGCTGTAGTACACGAGCCGGGCCGGGACCAGCACCGGACGGTCGTCGCGCAGGGACCAGCCGGTGACCCAGGGCAGCGGGCGGGCAGGGTCGAAGGGCTCGACCATCGGGTCCCGCGCGTACGTGCGGGGCCCGTAGAGCCCGCAGGCCCGCGGATCCAGGGCACGCTCGCCCAGTTCGTCGAGGGACGCGGTCACGACCGGGGCGCGGTGCCTGCGGCGGGTGCCCGCGTAACGCTCCAGGCCCTCCAGGGAACGCCAGGTCGCGGCTGCGGGCGAAGGAGTTGGCCTGCCCGCTCCAGGTCACGTCGGTGAGCCCGGCGTAGCCGCGCATGAAGACGCTGCCGGCGACCGGCGCGGTCGTGGGCGAGGTCACGTCGATCCAGGTGCCGCCGCCGAGCACTCCGCACACCGGATTGGCCAGGCCCTTCACCGGCAGCGCGTAGTCGGCGGGGGAGCGCAGCCGGTAGGCGTCGGGATGCGGTCTGGGCCAGGAGATGGCGGGCCCCCGGGCGGCTTCCCGGGCGGCGTGCCGGGCGCTCTCCTCGGTGAACGGGCGGCAGTGCGGGCACATCGGCTCGGGCGCCAGCGGGAACGTGCGCACCGGCAGTGGCTCCAGGTCGAGTTCGGTGACCTGCGGCAGCGCCGCGCCCGACTGGGAACGCTGAGGGCGTCGCGTAATGAGCAAGCGCTTAGTAGGGTCGGTGGAGTCCACCCTGTGCGGCGAGGAGGGGCCGCTCGGTCGCAGCGCACAGAGTCTGTGCGTCACCTGGCGCGGCCGAGGCGCTACCGCCCGCCGGTGCCCCGGTCTCCTCGCTCTCTCCGCAGGTCGATCGCCGTCTGCGCGAGGCGCTCCCCCCTCTTCTTTCCGAGGCCGCCCGGTCGGCGGCCTCGCCGCGCGGCTGAGGCGCTACCGCCCGCAGGCGCCCCGGTCCCCTCGCTCTCTCCGCAGGTCGATCGCCGTCTTCGCGAGGCGCTCCCCCTTCTTTCCGAGGCCGCCCGGTCGGCGGCCTCGCCGCGCGGCTGAGGCGCTACCGCCCGCAGGCGCCCCGGTCCCCTCACCCTCTCCGCAGGTGGATCGCCGTCTGCGTGAGGCGCTCCCCCTTCTTCTTTCCGAGGCCGCCCCGGTCGGCGGCCTCGCCGCGTGGCTCGGCGGCCTCGACCGGCCGGAGCGTCGATCCGGAGGCGGTCTGGACGAGATCTGGACCGTATCTGGACGGGATCCGGACGAGGCGCGGACCGCGTCTGGAGAGGGCCCGGACGCGATCTGATTGCGGTCCGGAGGCGGTCCCCGCGGGGGCTGGAGGGGGCTGAGGGCGTGACGCGACCCATAGGACGCAGATCACGTCCTATCGAGGATCGTAGAGGCGTCTTCGCGCGAGCAGGGCAGACGGCACCGGAAATGAATAATTCGGGCATTCCTCCGTAGTCGGGTAGTACGTCACATTCTTGCCACCCTCTCCGAGCGCCGTTAACCATGTTTCTCGTTGCCGGGAGGCGCGGACGGATCGGGCGTACATCGTCAGGCCCGACCCGCACCGCCTCGCAGCACGGGGCCTCGCCCCGACGCCTACAGGCCGTGACCGACATCGGCCGGCGACCTCTATGACGTCCTGACAGGAGAGACCCTGATGACCATGAACACCGGTACCCGTCGCTTCGCCCGCCTGCGCAACATCACCCTGACCGGCATCGCCACCACCGGCGCGGCCGCCGCCGCTCTGACCCTGATGCCGACGGCCGCGCAGGCCGCCGAAGCCCCGCAGGCGAGCACCGCCCACGTGGCCACCGCTGCCTCCCGCACCGGCGCCGGCTCCCAGAGCGCCACCAGTCACGCGGGGAACCTCGACGGCTGGATCAAGCAGTCCCTGAGCATCATGAAGTCCAAGGGCATCCCGGGCTCCTACGAGGGCCTGCACCGCAACATCATGCGTGAGTCCGGCGGCAACCCCAACGCCCAGAACAACTGGGACGTGAACGCGCAGAAGGGCACCCCGTCCAAGGGGCTCCTGCAGGTGATCCAGCCCACCTTCAACGCGTACCACGTCGACGGCACGTCTGGCAGCCTCACCGACCCGGTGGCGAACATCACCGCGGCCGCCAACTACGCCGCCCACCGCTACGGTTCCATCGACAACGTCAACTCCGCCTACTGATCCGGTCAGGCGATCCCGTCCGGCACCCATGGTGCCGGACGAGTGCACGGCAAGCGACGTACCCTGACGCGGTGAACGCCCCTGCGGCCTCTCCTCCGTCCGGGTACGGCACGTCGTCGTCACCGTCCGCGGCTCCGCCGTCGGCGACGCGCTCGGGGCGCCGTCGAGTCCGGCCCGGGTGGTGCTCTCTCCGCGCGCTTACCGGGTGCGGGGAACGGCGGCGAGATGTGCGGAGGCGGTGGCTGGGGCGCCCGGCGAGACGTCCGACGGTACGCGGATGCGCGTGCTCGTCGGGGAGCCGCTGCCGGAATGCGGCGATCTCGACTCCCGGAAGCCTTCCGCCGGTTACGCGCCGGGCGGCCGCAGCGCCGAAGGGCGTCTGAAGCAGAGCCGAGGGGCATCCGCCCGTCCAGCCGAGGGGCATCCGCCTGCCGATCCGAACGGCATCGGCCTGCAGGCCGACGCGGTGCTCGGCAGCGGCACCCCTGGAACCGTGCAGCCGCCTGCGCTGTCCAACTGAGTCAACGGGCTGCGGACGACGGGACGTTGATGCGGGGGGCCGCCTGGAGCGCGTCTCCTTGATCGGTTGGTGAGTTGATCGGATGTGTCTGTCCGGTTGGTGATCGCTGATGCGCCGTGGGATCGGATCGGGCCACTGGGGCCAGTCGAACCCATCGCCTTCCAGGCCGCACTCCACCCCGCCGCAATCCCCATCCTCTTGTGACGGCGGTTCGCCCTTTGCCCGCCGACCGCGTGGATGACGGACAACGGCTCGGGCGTCCCCCGGGGTGCGGCGGGGGGTGCCCGGCGACTGGCTGGAGCACTCACCCTCATGACTGGGCCGCGAGTCGCGGCACCCGGTCCGGTTCGCCATCCTCCCGATCCGCACGTGCCACGAGTCCTCGGTCAACGAGGCCATCCGCCCACCCGAGATGGTCGGTGGCGGCGCCGATGTCCTTGATGACTCGACGTTCCACGCCGTCACGGAACCCGGCGCCCTTCCCGTGCTGCGAGGGGCGTTTCACCGGGAATCGGCGGACCGGGTCCGTCCGGTGCCGGGTGGGGTCGGCTTCGCCCCGTCGGGCCGGGTCAGACCGTCTTCTCTCCGCGGCGGCGGGCTTTGGCGTCGGCGGCCAGGCGACGGGATGCGGCGGGCGCGGGGATGAGCACGGACGTGTGCCGTCCCGAGCCCCGGTCCGAAGCCGCCTCGGCCGGGTGCACACTCCAGGCGCCACCGCTCCGCGTGAGGCACACGGTGCTCAGGGGCGACCGTAGCGGCAGCTTCCAGAAGGCGCGGGCCGGTGCGGACATGGCGTGGACGAGCAGAGCACGGACGACGGCCGGCTCGGTGATGGCCAGGGTACGGCCCGTGTCCGGGGGCAGTCCGTCGAGCCAGTGTGCGGCGCGCCGGCAGAGCTGACGTACGGTTTCGCCGCCGTGGGGCGCGGCATCCGGGTCTCTGAGCCAGGCGCTGTATCCGAACGGGTCCGTCGCGACGACGTCGGCCACCGTGCGACCGCGCCAGGTGCCGTAGTCGAGGTCACGCAGCGCGGGCTCCACCGTGGCATGCAGTGCCAGGGCCGCGGCGGTCTGTGTGGAGGCGCGGGAAGGCGATCCGACGGTCAGCGAAGGGGGAGGCAGCACGATCGGGACGACGCCGGCACCGGGGAGGCCGCGCTCACCTGGCGGAGGACAACCGAAGACGGTGTCCGCGGATGTTCCTTCGGGGTGCGCGCACAGAAGTGTCAGTCGAATCGTCATGCGCCTGCCCTCCTCTACGGCCGGGAAGCCGTGGAGACGACCTTCCGGCGGCAGCCGGCCGCCTGTCGTGGCCACCGGCTCCGGTCCGCGAAGCACGAACGGTCGACGCGTTGCGCGTCACACTCCAGGATCTGCGCACGCGACCCGCCCAGGTACCCGCCAGCAGTCCGGAACCCTCCCGCCAACTGGCCGGTACGGGTCCCGCCACCTGGACGGGCCACCGAGGCGGCGAGAACGGGAGCACAGGTGCCTCCCGAGTACCCCCGGCCGGCCGAGAACCGCGCCCTGATCTGCACATTCTTCGACGTGTCCGCAGGCACCCGCTCACCCGCCGGGGTGTGCCCCGCGCCGATCATCCCGCAGCCGCTCCCGCTCCCGGAACGGCCCTCCGCGGACCGCCCGCCCCCGCGGGCCGGGCATCTTTCGCCGCCACGGGGAAGAGGGCCGGCGAGGGCGGCCGTTCATTCGGAGCCCCTCCTCGAACGCGTGTATAAGCGAATGCCTGTTCCCTTTGCCGGGGTGCGCCGGATAGGGTCGCGGTCTGAGCGATCTTGCACGGAGGTGTCCCGGATGGAGAACAACGCACACACTCGCCGGGGTCGGCCACCGGGAAGCCGGGCCGCCAAGGGCGAACTGACCGTCCGCCAAAGGGCGATCGTGCGGTTCATCACCGAGACCGTCCAGCGCCAGGGGTACCCCCCGTCCATGAGGGAGATCGGCAGGGCCGTCCAGCTCGCCAGCACTTCCTCGGTCGCGCACCAGTTGCTGGCCCTCGAACGCAAGGGCGTCCTCTACCGCGATCCGCACCGTCCCCGCGCCTACCAGGTGCGGCCCTCATGGGCGCCCGATCTGGGCGACAGGAGCCAGGCGCCGGTCGACGTGCCGCTGGTCGGACGGATCGCCGCCGGTGCGCCCCTGCTCGCCGAGGAGATGGTCGAGGACGTCTACAGCATGCCCCGCCAAGTGGTCGGCGAGGGGGACCTCTTCGCCCTGACGGTGTCCGGCGACAGCATGATCGACGCGGCGATCTGCGATGGCGACATCGTCACCGTGCGGCGCCAGGACAGTGCGGACCACGGTGACATCGTCGCCGCTCTCCTCGAGGACGAGGCGACGGTCAAGGTGCTGCGGCGGCAGGAGGGGCGGGTGTGGCTCATGCCGCGCAACCCCGCCTACGCTCCGATCCCCGGCGACCAGGCACAGATCCTCGGCAAGGTCGTAGGCGTCCTGCGGGTTCTCTGACACGCCCCGCCGGGGCCGGACCATACGGGACCGGGCGTCCAGTCGTCGCCCGCGGTGCCTTTCCCGGGTGGCGGGCATCCGCACGGGCAGGTGCACCGTACGCCCATTCGGCCCCACGCCCCAGAATCGCCCCGGCGCCGCTGCGGGGGCCGGTCCGGCCGGGGTGACGCGGGGCCCCGCCGCCGCGTGGACCTGGTTCTCCGCTCTCCGCGCCGCCCTCAGCGGGTGCATGACCGCGCAATGGTCCATACCGTCGGAGGCACGGACCAGCAGGCCCCAGAGGCCGCCCGGCGGTCGACGGGCCCGTAGGGCACCGCGAGGGGCCGGGCCAGTCAGGGAGACAGGCATGAGCCGAGCCAAGCGCAGGCCCCGCAGCACCCGCGGACAGTCGACCCCGAAGCAGGGCGGCGGTTCCCGCCTCTCTGAAGACCACGGAACCGCCGAGCGGGAGGGCGGGTCCGCCGAGCGCCCACATATAGTGCCCCCGGACGACCCCGCGGCACGTACGGCACCCGGGGCTCGCCCGGACGAGCGGTCGGCGCCGGGGGCGGGGCAACACGCCGCCACCGACGCCCGATCGCACCCGGCACGGGTACCTGCCGACCCGGTGCCCCGCGACTCGGCGCCTTCGGACCCGACGGCCTCCGACTCGATGCCGTCCGATGTGTCCCCTGCCGACCCGGTGCCCCGTGACTCGGTGGCTCCGGGCCCGGCGGCCTCCGATTCGATGCCGTCCGATGTGTCGCCTGCCGACCCGGTGTCCGCCGACCCGGTGCCTCCGGACGCGACGCCATCCGATCTGGTGCCCACCCACCGGCCCGGCCCGGTCACTGCCGGCCGGGCAGCCGGCGACGAGGGACGCCCGATACCGCCCGGCACGCTGTCCACGCCCGGCAGCACGGCCACGCTCGGCAGACCCCCCACACCCGGCAGGCGCCCCACGGCCGGCCCGCGGACGACACGGCTGCGCATATCCGAAGGCGACCCCTGGTCGGTGATGGCGACGAGCTTCCTGCTCCTCGCCGGGCTCGGGGTCATCGCGGTCGCCGGCACACTCGCCGTCTGGACCGTGCTGAACACCATGGCCCCGGAGGATCTGCCCACGCTGACCACCACCCTGACCGTCGGGGGCGGGGTCGTCGTCCTCGAAGTCCTCCTGGGTACCTGCTTCGCGACGCTGAGCACCTTCCTCTACAACCTGTCGGCGCCGTACCACGGCGGCGTCCAGGTGGCTGTGACCGACGACCTGACCGACCCGACCCCGGCCGCTGCCGCGGCTCTGCTGTCCCTGGCCCGAGCCCGCGCCCGCGTTCGCCGCCACCTGCGCAGGCACGCCCCGTCCTGGGCCACCGGCGCCATGCGACGCCTGCCCCACACCCGGGCCGTGCCCTTCATGGCCCGGACGCGTGTCCGCGTTCGCCGCCACCTGCGCACCCACACGCCGCCCTGGGCCTCGGCACGCGGCACGCGACCCGGCCGAGGCCCTCGAAGCAGCGGTGCCATCCGGCCCACCCGGCCTCACCCGACGGCCGACGGACCAGTGCGCACTGCCGACGACGCCGACAACCCCCAGGAAGTGTCCGACACGGCCTGACCACCACCATCGCGCCCGACGGCCGGATACTGACCGCTCCGCAAGCCTGAGGGAGGGCAAGGTGTTCGCCGGCTGACACGCGAGGCCCGGTGCTGTGGGACGAACGGGGCAGATCCGTCACGCCCCCGGCACCGACGCCGCCGTCCGAAGATCACGGCGCGTACGCTCGGGCGCATGGTCAGACATCGGATGCTCGATGTGAACGGCGTTCGGCTGCACGTCGCCGAACAGGGCGACGGCCCCCTGGTGGTGCTCCTGCACGGCTTCCCGGAGTCGTGGCACTCCTGGCAGCGGCAGCTGGGCCCGCTCGCCGACGCCGGATTCCGGGTGGTCGCCCCCGACCAGCGCGGCTACGGACGCAGTGACCACCCCCAGGACGTCGAGGCGTACACCATCCTCCACCTGGTCGGCGACGTCGTCGGACTCGTCCGGGCGCTGGGTGAGGAGAAGGCGTACGTCGTCGGGCACGACTGGGGAGCGCCGGTGGCCTGGCACACCGCCCTGCTGCGACCGGACATGGTGCTCGGCGTGGCAGGCCTCAGCGTGCCGCCCCCCTTCCGCGGAACGGAACCTCCGCTGGCGGCCATGGACAAGAGGTTCGGCGGCCGCTTCTACTGGAACCACATCAACCGATCCGCCGACGCCGACGCCGAGTTCGCCCGGGATCCGCGCACCGCCCTGCGAAAGTTCTTCTACTGGGCCTCCGGTGACGCCCCCGACGCCGGCGAGGGCAGGCAGCCGCTGGTCGACCCCGAGCGCGGCTGGCTCGCGCCCATGCCGGATCCCGAGGTGCTGCCGGACTGGTTCACCGAGGAGCATCTCGACGCACTCACCGAGAGCTTCTCCCAGGGTTTCACCGGCGCCCTCAACTGGTACCGCAACATCGACCGCAACTGGGAACTGACCGCTCCCTGGCACGGCGCCGTCGTCACCTCGCCCGCCCTGTACATCTACGGCGACCGGGACATCGTCCCCGCCTTCCCCGGCACCCCCGAGCTCATCCGGATACTGCCCGCCCTGATGCCCGGCCTGCGGAGCGAGCCCCTCGAACTGCCCGGCTGCGGCCACTGGACCCAGCAGGAACGCCCGGAAGAGGTGAACGCGGCGCTCATCGACTTCCTCCGATCCACCCCCTGACGAGATCCTCCCCGGACGCCGGACGCCGGACGCCGGACGCCGGACGCCGGACGCCGGACGCCGGACGCCGGACGCCGGACGCCGGACGCCG
Source organism: Streptomyces sp. NPDC096012 (assembly GCF_040426375.1). NCBI lineage: Bacteria > Bacillati > Actinomycetota > Actinomycetes > Kitasatosporales > Streptomycetaceae > Streptomyces > Streptomyces sp. NPDC096012. Next base: position 148,239 of record NZ_JBEOTD010000009.1, on the reverse strand, counting down.
GACGCCGGACGCCTCACTTGAGGCCGCTGAGCATGACGCCCCGGATGTAGTACTTCTGCAGCAGCAGGAAGATGATCAGGACCGGCAGCACGCTGAGCACGAGCCCGGCCATGACGATGGGCATCGTGCGGGTCGGGTCGACGTAGTCCTGCAGGAGCTGGATGCCGACGGGCAGGGTCATCACGTCCGGGTTGGCGGTCGAGACGAGCAGCGCCCAGATGTACTCGTTCCAGGCGTCGACGAAGGTCAGCAGCCCGAGCGTCACCACGACCGGCTTGGTCTGCGGCACCACGATCCGCCACCACACGGCGAACTCGCCGGCCCCGTCGATACGGGCGGCCTCCAGGACCTCGTCGGGGATCGACAGCATGAACTGACGCGTCAGGAAGATCCCGAAACCGTTGACGAGGAACGGCATGGCGAGCGCGGCGATGCTGACGGTCAGGCCCGCGCCGCCGCGTCCGAACAGGTCGTTGCCGCCCGCCATCGGCCAGTGCACCAGGATCAGGAAGTGCGGGATGAAGAAGACGAACGGAGGGAACATCATCGTCGACAGCACCAGGCGGAAGACGAGGTCCCGCCCCGGGAAGCGGAGTTTGGCCAGCGCGTAACCGGCGAGTGACGAGGTCAGCAGCACCGATCCGGTGATCAGGCCGGTGGCGACCACGCTGTTGCGGAAGAGCACCGGCAGATCGAGCTGATCGACCGCCGCACGGTAGTTGGACAGGTCGAACGCCTCGGGCAGGAACCGGTACGGCAGCGTGCCGGCCTCCCCAGACCCCTTGAAGGACGTCATCACCATGTCGAGGAACGGCACCACCGTGAGCACGGCGCCGGTCACGACCACGAGATACGACAGCCACGGAAAACGGCGGCGGATCATGCGTCCTCCCCCTTGCGCCGGAAGATCCACAACTGCACCAGGGTGACCACGAGGACGACCACGAACAGCACGAACGCGGCGGCGCTCGCCGTACCCCAGTCGCCGTAGCTGAAGGCCTGCCGGTACATCTCCAGCGCGGCCACGTTGGTCGCGTCCCCCGGCCCGCCCTTCGTCATCACGATGATCAGCGCGAACGACTGCAGGCCGGTGATGAACTGGGTGACGCACACGAACAGCAGGGACGGCCGCAACAGCGGCAGCGTGATTCTCCGGAAGACGGTGACGGGCCCGGCGCCGTCGAGCGCGGCCGCCTCATAGTAGGACTCGGGAATGGACTTCAGGCCGGCCGTCATGACGAGGATCGCCGTACCGACCGATGCCCACGCCTGCACCACCACGACCGAGGGCAGCGCGGTGTCCGGGTCCTGCAGGAACGCCACCGAGTCAAGGCCGACGGCGTTCAGGACGCCGTTGACGAGGCCGCCCGGCTCGTACATGTACTTCCACACGTTCCCCACGGCGACGACGGTCGTGACGATCGGCAGGAAGTACAGGGTGCGCCACAGCCCCTGGAACCGAAGCCGGTCGATGCAGGCGGCGACGAGCACCGACCCGGCGAGCGCCAGCGCCACGGTGCCGAGGGCGAACAGCAGCGTATTGCTCAGGATCGGCGCCAGGAACGTCGATCCCGCCGCGAAGAGACCGGTGAAATTGTCCAGGCCGACCGGATCGATGTCACCGAGGTCGAAGCCGGCCCAGCGGGACATCGACAGCAGCAGCGCGAAGCCCAGCGGCAGGATCAGGAAGACCGCGAAGAACAGCAGCGTCGGCGCCAGGAAGAGATAGGCGACGACGGCCTGGCGACGCCGGGCCCGGCGGCGGCCGTCGACGGCGGGTGCGGCGGACCGCGGGCCGGGCGCCCGCCCGGTCGTCTCCGGCGCCAGGGTGCTCACCATGGACGCGACACCTCCTGATCGACCTGACGGCGGGTGGTGCGCAAGGCCTCGTCGACCGACTGCTGGCCGGTCCACAACGCCTCGATGTTCTTGCGCAGCAACGACTTGGCCTGCTGGGCGCCCGGCACGTTCGGCTCCGGCACCGCGTACGCCAGCGCGTCCAGGAACGGGCGCAGATTGGGATCGCCGCCCTCGCCCAGGAGCGTCCGCATGTCGTCGGCGCGGCCGGTCAGGGAGCCCACCGACACCTGCAGGGCACTCATCCGGGTCGCCCGCGCGCCCTTCCCGGCGCTCTTCACGCCCACCTTCTCCGCGTTCAGCCAGCGCAGGAACTCCCAGGCCTCGCGCGGGTGCTTGCCGGCCGCGTCGACTCCCAGCATGAACCCGGTGGAGAGGGTGGCGCGCGCACCGCCCGCCTCCGGGACGGGCAGCGCCGTCACGCCGACATCCCGGTAGGCCCCACCCATCTGCGACTTCAGGCTCCCGGTCCACCAGCCGGCGCTGATCACCATGGCCACCTGCCCGGACGCGAACGCCTTGTAGACGTTCACGCCGGGGTCGCTCGCACCTCGGGCGACGAGACGGTGCTCCAGGTCCAGCACGGCCCGGCCGGCCTTCGAGTCGATGGCGGTGCTCCTGCCGTCCGCGGAGACGAACGATCCGCCAGCGGCGTTGAGCAGGGCCAGTGTCTGGCCCACGGTGGTGGAGTCGTCGATGGTCGACAGCCCGAACCCCTGGACCAGCGTGTTGCCGTACTCGTCCCGCCTGGTGGTGCGGTAGGCAGTCTCCTCCAGCTCCCGCCAGGTACGCGGCGGGCCGTCGACGCCGGCCTCGCGCAGCAGCCGCTTGTTGTAGTACAGGGCGTAGGTCTGCACCTCGGTGGGGTAGCCGTAGACCTCACTGCCCACGGAGGACGCCTCGACCGCGGCCGCGCCGTAGCCGCGCCTGATCTCCCGGGCGTGCTCGGACGGAGCGGGCCGCAGGACCCCGGCCCGGACGAGCTGACCGGCCCACAGGCAGTACGGGTGGATGATGTCGGCGCCCTGGCCCGCGGCCTGCCGGACCATGAACGTGGTCAGCAGATCCGTGAACTCGACGGCCTTGGTCCGCACCTTGACCCGGTCGTGCGTGGCGTTCCACTCGTCGACCGGCCCCTGCAGAGCCTCCTTCAGTGCGCCGCTGGCGTAGTGCGAGAGCAGGGTGAGGACGATCGGGTCCCCGGGCCGCCCGGTGCCCTGGTGCGGCGCGGCGCATCCGGCGGTGAGCAGCGCCGAGGGGAGCGCGAGCGCGAAGTGACGGCGGCTCAGCCCACCCGCGCCACCTCCGCGGGACGCGTGCCGACGGCCGTCCGCTCCGCTGCCCTCAGGCGCCGGCGGCCGGGCCGGGCCACCGGCCCGGCTCGCCGGCGTCGTTGGATGGCCTCCCGGCGTCGTTGGATGGCCTCCCGGCGTCGTTGGATGGCCTCCCGGCGTCGTTGGATGGCCTCCCGGCGTCGTTGGATGGCCTCCCGGCGTCGTCGGACGGTCTCCCGGCGTCATCGGACGGCCTCCCGGCGCAGCACGCGGAACTTCCGGGTCGTGGTGAAACCGCTCTTGCGGTACAGATGGCCCGCCGCGGACCGCTCACCGGTCCACAGGAACCACGCGGAGTGCGCGCCGCGCGCCCGCATCCGCTCCAGGACCAGGTGCAGCAGGACCTTGCCGAGCCCGGTGCCACGCGTCTCCTCCAGCACACCGAACGGGCCGAACCGCTCGTCCACCGACTCGTACGCGCCGTGCATCGCCCACCCGGCCAGGCGGCCCGAAGGCTCCCGGACGACGACGATCCGGTCGAGCGGGGTACCCGCGGCCAGACACTCCCGGATCGCCCGCGCCCAGTCCGGGTTGAAGTGGTTCCCGGCGAGCGCGACGAGGTCGACCAGGTCGTCGTCGGACGGTGTGGTGAACCGGTAGCCCTGCGCCGTCAGCTCCTCCGAGCGGCGGGCCACGTCGTCCGGCAGGCGGTACCCGACCAGCCCGCGGTCCATCGCCGCCGCCTCGTACAGTGTGCGGAAGTCCAGGGAATCCAGGAGCCTGGCCGCTTCCGGGTACGCCGCGGCGTCCAGGCCCGGCAGGACGTAGTTCGGGGTGTACGAGGAGAAGTCCACCCGCGTGCGGCCGTGGCCGTGCAGCCAGTCGAGGGCATCGGTCAGCAGCCGGCGGCCGAGCCCCCGCCCGCGCACCGCCGGGTCGACGAAGAAGAACGGGATCCAGCCCTGTTCGGGTTCCAGGTCGGTGCCGGTCACCGGCGTCAGACGGCGCACCGCGTAGGCGGCCCCGACGACCCGGTCGCCGTCGACGGCGACCCGAAGCCCCTCCGGATCGAAGTTGGCGTCCAGCAGCACCAGGGAGCGGAACCGGTCCGGGGTGATGGGATCGGCCGGCGCACTCCGGCGCCATGCCCGCACCACCTGCGGACCGTCACCCACCCGAAAGCCCCGGATCCCGGCCCGGGAGGCGGTCGTGCGATCGCTCATCGACGGGATCGTCCTTCCCTGCGCACGTCGCGCACGCCGTGGGTGCCGCCCACGTCGCGGGCGCCGCGCATGTTGCGGACGCCGCCCACGTCGCGGACGCCGCGCACGTCGCGGACGCCGCGCACGTCGCGGACGCCGCGCACGTCGCGGACGCCGCCCATGTTGCGGACGCCGCCCACGTCTCGGACGCCGCGCACGCCGCCCACGTCGCCGCCCTGCTCCGGCGCGGGGAGTGCCGCGTTACGGATAGAGCAGCACGTCGTCGCCGGCCCACCCGCCGGGCGGCGCCGGTGGATCGCACAACGGCAGCGGGTCCTCGCCCGCGTCGACGGTGCGCCGCAACCGGTCGGACCCCCACAGCAGATCGATGAAATGACGGTGCCCGGTCCCCTCGGCGCCGTCGTCCGTGGTGCGCCAGGCGAAGTCGTCCGGATACAGCCGCCGCAGCGTGGCGAGCATGGCGACGGCGGTGCGCACGGGAGCGAACGCCTCGCGGTCGGTGATGTGGAGCTGGACCCCGCGCAGCGGCCGTCCGGCGTGTTTGTGGAAGGTCGGTACGAAGCGCAGATCACGGAAGTGCACTCCCGGCAGGGCGAGTTCGGTGAGCGAGGGCGCGAATCGCGCGTCGATGTACGGGGCCCCGACGAGCTCGAAGGGCTGCGTGGTGCCGCGGCCCTCCGAGAGGTTCGTCCCTTCGAACAGACAGGTGCCGGGGTAGACGGCGGCGGTGACCGGCGTCGGCATGTTCGGCGAGGGCGCGACCCACGGCAGCCCGGTGGCCCCCGCGTCCGCCTCCCGCCGCCAGCCGGCCGCCTCGACGACCGTCAGGTCGACGGACCGGCCGGCCGCGCGCGGCACCGAGGCGGCGTTGAGGTGGCGGGCCAGTTCGCCGCAGGTGAGGCCGTGGCGGACGGGTATCGGGGCGCGCCCGACGAAGCTGGCCCACTCCGGGTCGAGCGGCGGCCCCTCGCTGACGAGCCCACCGAGAGGATTGGGCCGGTCGGCGACCACGAACCGTACGCCGGTACGGGCCGCCGACGCCATCAGGTCGAACATGGTCCACACATAGGTGTAGAACCTGGCGCCGACGTCCTGCAGGTCGTACACGAGGGCGTCGACTCCGCTGCCGAGCAGCAGTTCGTCGAGGCGGGGGCCGCTGCACCGGTAGGTGTCGTGGACCGGCAGGCCGGTGGTGGCGTCCGTCTCGGCGGCCTCACTCTCGCCCGCCTGGCCGGTGCCGTGCAGCCCGTGCTCGGGACCGAACAGAGCGGTCAGCCGCGCACCGGCCTCGAGCAGCGCGGGTGCGGCAGGCCGCAGGTCGGGCAGGACGCCGGTGTGGTTGGTCACCAGGCCGAGCCGGCCCGGCCCGGCCAGTCCGGGCGAGGTGTGCAGCCGAGCGATCCCGGGCGCCACCGCGACGCGGCCGTCCCTTCTCATCCTTCGCCCCCGTCCGCCGGTGACACTTCGAGACACCTGTCGAAAACCCGCATACTTGCCGAACCTGGAATTTAGCAGTGATTCATCACAGTTCGGGCGGATGGCGGCCGCGGGAGCCCTCGCGGCGCGGCTCCAGGGCGCATCCGGCCGCGCGTCGTCGGCCCCGGGGGCCACCCTGCGCAACGAGCGTTGGCACCGCCTCCGAGGACCGAGGGCGGCCGGCTCTCGTGCTCACCGGCGCGTGCCACCGATGCGCTCACACCGCGGGCCGCGACCGTGCGCCCGGCGGTCGCCGCCGGGCCCTGGCGGTCTTCCTCGGTCTCCGCCTGCTCACCGGCGGCCCGCACGCGTCCCGGTACTCCCGCGCAGGCGGCTGCCGTTCAGTGGTCAGAGGCCGGCGAGCAGGGCGTCGAGCGGGGCGGGTGTGCGCTCGGGGTCGAGGGCCTCGACGAGGACACGGCCGTAATGGATCTTGCGCCCCTTCTTCGTGCCGAGGAAGCGCCGCAACTGCTGCTGCGAGGTGCGGCCGCGCTGCGCGGGCTGGCGCAGGAAGGTCCGCAGGGCGCGCAGGTCGCCCTGGGCCCCGATGAGTTCCTCCACCCGTGCCACGCCGAGCGCGCGGATGAGCTCGTCCTCCAGATCCGCCGCGCACACGAAGAACGCCCGCTGTGCCGCACCGGCCCGCTCCAGGCCGCGCGCGTAGTAGCGGCGCTCCGCCTCGTCGCACAGGCCCGTGAGGCGCAGGCCCAGACCCGGTGGCCCGAGGAGGTGGGCGAAGCGTCCCACGTTCATCGCGCCGCCCATCGCCAGGACGCAGACGCCCTCGGCCTCCAGGTCCCGGCCGCGGCTCGCGGCCAACGCGCCGACCGCCGCGGCATCGCTCGGCCCTTCCAGCAGCACGGCCGCCCGCACGGGCAGCCCTGCGGCCAGTTCGTGCGCGGTCTCGCCAGGGCCACCGGCCGCCCACGCGGTGACCGCCTCCCGGAACGTCCCCATGTCGGCCATGAGCCGAGTCTGCGCCCTCTCCGGCCGCCACGGCAGGGATTTTCCCCGGCGCACCGGCCCGAGGCGGCCCACATCGGGCTCCCGATGGACATCTCCGCCCCCGGCGACGAGAATGGCCGCGATTCACAGCCAGCGACGACACTTCGAGAAACCTGCCCGGTGACGGAGTCGGTGCGGGGCGCGCGTGCCCCTCTCCGCGCCAGCACTGGACGTTTCCAGGCGGCGACCACGGGTCGGTTCATTCGGGCACCGACGACCCAGGTGGGCCGCCCCGCCGGGCAGCGAACAGGACTCGCCGTGCCATCGGCGAACTACCGTTCCCTGCTGCGCACCCCGGGTGCCGCCGCCTTCTTCCTGCCGGCCTCGCTCGGACGCGTCGGCCTGGCGATGACCAGCCTCAGCATGGTCTGGCTCGTGCACAGCCACACCGGCACCTTCGCCGCGGCAGGTCTGGCCGGCGGCGGATTCGCGGTGACCGACGCCCTCGTGGCACCACAACTCGCCCGTCTCCTCGACCGGTTCGGGCAGACCCGGGTCCTGCCGCCGACCCTCCTCGCCCACACCCTCGCCGTGGCCGTCCTCGTGTCCCTGGTCGCCGCCGATGCCTCCGGCGCCCTCCTGGCCCTGGGCGGCGCGCTGGTCGGGGCCAGCGTTCCCCAGCTCGCCGCGATGTCCGCGGCACGCTGGGCGGCACTGCTGCGCACCGACCGAGCGGCGGAACTGCCCACCGCCTTCGCACTGGAGTCCGTCGGCAACACGGTGGCCTACCTCGTGGGCCCGACGCTGGTCAGCGCACTCGCCGCCGCCGGACACCCCCTGGCCGGCACGCTGCTGGCGGCCTCCTTGACCGTGGCCGGCGGTCTGGTCCTCGCGGCGCAGCGCGGCAGCGCGCCCGCACCGGCGGCCGACGGCGCCCCGCACGCCCGCAGGGACCGAACGGTGTTCCGCAGCGAGGTCCTCGTGCTGATGGGCGTCAATCTCGCCCTCGGGGTGTTCTTCGGCGCCATGCAGGTGTCGGTGACCGCGTTCGTGGTCGAGCACGGCGCACCGGGCGCCGCTGCCGCGGTCTTCGCCGTATCGAGTTGCAGCGGCCTGCTGGCCGGATGGCTGTACGGGCTGCGCCGGTGGCGTGCCACGGCCCCTGTGCAACTGTTCGCGGTGACGGGTGCGCTGATGCTCGGCACTCTGCTGCTGTTCACGGTCGGCTCACCACTCGGGCCGGGACTGGTCGTGGTCCTCACCGGTGCCACGATCCCGCCCCTGCTGGTGCTCTTCGCGGTGCTCACCGAGTCGAGCGTCCACCGGGCCGTCCTGACCCAGGCGTTCTCCTGGCTCGGCTCCGCGAACGCGGCGGGGTCGGCGGCCGCGGCGGCGGTCTCCGGCTGGGCGGTCGACTCGCTCGGGGCGCGCGGTGGTTTCGCCGTCACCGCCACGGCCGCCGCCGCGATGACACTCCAGAGCCTCGCCGGGCTGCGCCTGCTGCGCACCGGAAGAGGGGGGCCGACCCGCGCGCAGCCGGCGACGGACCGAGGCGACCCGCCCGCGGCCTGACGGGGCCCGGGGGAGAGGCGCGCGGACGGGACCCGCGTGTGCGGGCCCACGGTATGCCCGCTCGCGGGGCCGTGTCTGCCCCCTCGTGAAGACGCCGCAGGCCGGGAGGAGAAGACGCCGCGGGGCCTGGCGGAGAAGACGCCGCGAAGACGCCGCAGGCTGGACGGAGAAGACGCCGCAGGCCCGGACCGACAGCGCACTGCGGGCCGCGGCTGCGAAGGCGCCGCAGGCCGGGCCGGGCAGGACCGCCGGGCCGGGCAGGACCGCCGGGCCGGGCAGGACCGCCGGGCCGGGCAGGACCGCCGGGCTGGGCAGGACCGCCGGGACGGGCCGGGCCGGGCCTCGCTGTCAGTGCCGGCTGCGAGGCTGGACGGATGGACGAGGACGATGAGCAGCTGCTGCGCGGCCGGGTCTACGGCCGCGACCACGACAACCCCGGCCCTCGACCGGGAGCGCGCTACGTCGAGTTGGTCGGCGGCCCACTGGACGGCCTGCTGCTCGACGTCACCGGCTGGACGCGGGGCGAGATCGGCACCGGTGTGGCCCTCCCCACCGAGCTGGGGCGGTTCGGTGCCGGCGGCCGGGCGATGTACGAGCCGCGCCCCGGCGACCCACGCCGCTTCGACTGGACCGGTGACCTCCCGTGAGAGCGGGCGGTGCGGGCGGCTCCGGCGGCCGCACCCGCGACCGGCCGTTACTCGGCGCAGGGCAGCCCGAGCCGGTCTGCCGCCCGGGCTAGGCGACGGTGGAGGGCGGGGGTGGCTGGAAGCAGGCGGTGACGTCCTTGCCGTAGGGGCAGCGGTAGACCTTCCAGTCGTCGGCGAGGGCGTTGATCAGAAGCAGACCGCGGCCCCCCAGCGCTTCCTCGCCCGGGTGCCGCTGCTCGGGCAGCCGAGGAGACGCGTCGTGCACGGTCACGTGCAGGCAGTCCCGGTCCCACGTGAGGATCAGCTGGGCTGCGCTGTGGGCGTGCACGTGGGCGTTGGTGACGAGCTCGGACACGGTCAGGAGCACCGCGTCCACCAGGTCCGGTGCCGTCTGTGCCCAGCCGAGCGACGCGAGGTGGTCTCGCGTCCAGTCCCGGGCGACCTTCACCCCGCTGCTCACGGGCAGCGAGCGCGCCCATCCCACAGCCCTCAGCGAGGAACTGTCCTCCATGGTCTCCTCCTTCAGCGCGCAACGGCGGGTGCGTGTCACGTGTGCCCGGAAACCGTGGACACAAGGGGGTTACCGGGCCTGCGCATCGGTGCGAGCCCCGTACCGGTCCAATCCGGTACGGCCACCTCGCCCATCCCCGTCAGTCCGGCAAGACGGGCTGCCTCACCGATCTCGCGCGGTTCGACGTACCCGTAGCGCCCCTGACCGGGAGTGAACAGCCAGACGCGCCCGGCCGCCCCGACGGCGCTCGCGGTGTCCAGCAGAGCGTCGGTGAGATCCCCGTCCTCCTCGCGCCACCACAGCAGCACCGCGTCCACGCGGACGTCGGTCTCCGCGTCGAGAAGCTCTTCCCCCGTCACCCCCTCGACGGCCGCACGCACCTCCTGGTCGCAGTCCTGGCCGTAGCCGACTTCCCGCACCGTCTGGCCGGTAGCCAACCCGAGCCGCTCGGTCAGCTCCCTCTCCGCCGTCGTCATCCGCCGCCCTGCCCTTCTCACCACCGCGCGCGTCCCGTGGATGTCGCGACGTTCAACGGGTGCCACACCCGAACGTCACGCGGCGGCGGGCGAAAGCCCGTCCGTGAACGCCGCGCGGGACGAAGCGGAACGCGCCGACGGGGTCTTCGGGCAGCGGAGCGTGCGGGCGCGCGCAGGGGTATGCGGGCAGCCGTGCCGGCGCCGAGCGGCGGTGTCCCGGGACGTAGGTCCAAAGGCCGATCCGGCACCGGCGGGGGAGTGGCAGGATCGCCCCATGGCACACTCCTGGCCCAGCCACCTCGACGTGGGAGCCGTACGCTTCGCCCGGCCGACCGCGAAGTACGACGAGGTCCTGGTCTTCTACCGCGACCACCTCGGCCTGCCGGTACTCGCCCAGTGGCGTGGCCACCACGGCTACGACGGCGTCGTGCTCGGCCTGCCGGGCACTCCCGTGCACATGGAGCTCCTGCAGCACGGCCGGTCACCCCGCATCCCGGAGCCGCACCCGGAGAACCAACTGGTGCTCTACCTCCGCGGCCCCGAAGCCGTGGCCACAGCCGCCCTGCGGCTCGCCGAGCACGGGCACGGCCCGGTGTCCGCCGCGAACCCCTACTGGCCGGAACACGGCGCCCTCCTCTTCGAGGACCCGGACGGCTGGCTGGTCGTCCTGGCACCCTGGGTCTTCGGCGAGGAGCCGCCACCACCGGCCGGGTAGGAGTTGGCCGGGCGATCACCTGGCTCGCGTGGCCGCTCCCCGGCCGGCCGATTCCGTGCGATCCCCGGCCCGTCTTCCGGAGGCGCAGCCGTCACGTGTCCGAGGTCTACGCCTTGCGGGCGAGGAGCTGGACCTCCTGGAACTGCCGCCGGTCGGTGGGCTGCGGCTCGATCACGGTGCGGGCCGCCTGGGTCAGTCCCTGGTCGCGCAGGAGCGCGGCGAAACGGTCGGGGTACCAGCGGTAGGCGGTTGCCACCGCGTGGTCGTAGGCCTGTGTCTCGTGCTGGGGGCCGTCGGTGGCGGGGAAGTCGATCAACAGGTGCCCGCCGGGTGCCAGGACCCGGGCGATCTCGGTCAGGACGGCGGGCACGTCCCGCGGCGGGGTGTGGATGACGGACCAGCGCGAGAGCACCCCGCCGAGCGCGCCGTCCGCGATGTCCAGTGCGGCCATCGAGCCGACCTCGAACCGGAGTCCGGGGTGCGCGTCGCGCGCGAGCCCGACCATCACGGGAGAGGCGTCGACGCCAAAGGCCTTCAGTCCCAGCCCGGACAAGTGAGCCGTGACGTACCCCGGCCCACAGCCGAGGTCCGCGACCTCGCCGTCGCCGCTCGCCCGTACCAGCTCCGCGAAGGCGGTCAACAGGGCGCGCTCCAGGGGACGTTCGCGCAGGGAGTCGTGGAACAGCTGTGCGTAGGTGGGTGCGATGGCGTCGTAGGCCGCGCGGGTGGCATGGAGGGTCGGGAGTTCGGTCACCCGGAAGACCGTAGCGGGTGGACGATGCGTGCGCGTCGCCGAACTCGGACGCACCTTCTCCCTGCGGTCGCTGCGACCGGTGGATCCCGCACCGCGGGCCGGTGCCGGCCCGCGGTGCGGTCTTCTGAGGCAGCCCGATTTCCCTTTCAGGCAGCAGGCCGGCCTTCGCCCGGGCCTGGAGGGCCCTGGCAGGGCCGGCGCGAAGCTGGGACCGTGGCACGACCGCTCTGGCGCCCGCCCGTTCCCGGACGGTGCGACGCCACCGAACCGGGGAGGCCGTCCCTTGCGTGAATCCGCCGCCGACCGAGCCCGGCCGCAGGGGACGACCGTCACCCCGGAACCGGTACGACGCCGGTCGGCCGAGTCCACCGGACCGGTACCCGGAGCGCCGGTCGGCCCCGAACCGGCGGCGGCACTCCAGCGCTCGGTCGGCAACGCCGCGGTGACCCGGATGGTGCAGCGGGCCCGGCAGGAGCGCCGGGAGGAGCACGAGCACGGGCCCGGCTGCGCGCACGGCACCACCCCGGTACAGCGCTCCTCCCTGGTCCACGACGTGCTGCGCAGGCCCGGAAGCCCGCTGGACGACGGAGTGCGGACGGAGATGGAGGCCCGGTTCGGCGGTGCCGACTTCTCCGGTGTGCGCGTGCACACCGGGCGGCTCGCGCGCCGTTCCGCCGCCGAGGTGGGCGCCCGCGCGTTCACCTCCGGCCGGCATGTGGTCGTCGGCTCCGGCGGCGCCGACAAGCACACCCTCGCCCACGAGTTGGGGCACTACCTGCAGCAGGCCCAAGGCCCGGTGGGCGGCACGGTCGACCACCGGGGCCTCGCCGTCTCCGACCCCGGCGACCGCTGGGAGGTGGCGGCGGAGCAGCAGGCACGCAAGGTGATGAGCGGGCCCGTCCCGGTGCCGCGCGCGACCGGGCCCGGCGCCGGGCACCCGGCCACCACCGCGTCGCCTGCGGAAGTGGGGGCGGCGCCGGTGCAGCGGGTGCGCACCGACGACGAGGCCGACGACGACTACATGGGCGACGACGAGTCCGGCATCGCCGAGGCCATGGAGGACGACGAGGTCTTCCAGCAGCTCGTCCAGGACGTACGGGCCTGCACCTGCGATCCGACGCTGCAGCAGGAGGGCCGCTCCACGCAGCAGGCGGTGGTCAGGTTCCCCCGCGACCAGAGCGGGGAGCGAGCCGAACAGACCCTTCGGCACGTCTGCATCCGGCTCTTCAACTGCATCCGCTATCTGCACGACGTCGCGCAGCAGAACACTCAGGGCGACGCCTCCACCGTCGACGGGGACGGCGACACCGCCATGGCGGGGGCCTCGTCCGCATCCGCCGGGGGAGGGACGGCGACCAAGAAGGCGGCGCCCAAGAAGAAGACGGCTCCGCGCGAGTCCGAGGTCCAGGGCATGCTGATCAACGGGCGGCTGGTGTTCGCCACCAACCGGAACCGCTCGATCACCCTGCTGATGGAGTACCTCCAGGCCCAGTCCGCCGACCGGGCCGAGGACGCCCCGGCCCTCGACCTCACCCACCTGATGAGCCGGGAACAGCCGGAACGGGCGATGCGCGCGGGACGGCCGACCAGGGAAGCGGACGACGTCGTCGCCGTCAACCGGCGCGCCCGCCTGAAGATCCAGCAGGTCTACCGCGGCCAGCGGGCCAGCGAAACCGCGGAGGCGATGCGACGCAGGGGACCCGTCTTCCAGCTGGAGGCACAGCCGACGAGCCCCCAGATGATCGCCGAGCTGCGCGACATGCTCACCTCGGACGACCACAAGGGCGCGGTGATCCTGCTCAAGCACTCCACCGGCTCGCGGGAGAACCCCGACGGCAGGAAGCCGATGCACGCGGAGCAGAAGCTCATGCTCATGCTGGAGACGGCCGGGCTCTCGGAGCAGGAGCACGGCGAGCGGATCGTCGTCCGCGGTGTGAAGCGCCCCTGCAAGGCGTGCTGGGCGATGCTGGAGCACTACCGGCAGCGCGGCTTCCCGCTGAGCTTCAATCAGAACTTCGGCTCGTTCTTCCAGGAATCCGCCGCCACCATCCTGGAGCACCTGTCCCACGTGGCCCAGCCGCCCCAGGGGCAGGGCGGCGGCAACTGGATGTCCGGGCAGATCGTCACGAAGGCCCAGGACGGCACCCGCATCTCCGCGTACTCGGGGGAGCGCGCCCCCGCCGACGCGGAGACGGGCACACCCGGCGGACGGCAGACGCGGGTCACGGCCAGGCAGCGGACGGCCGACGGCAGGACCACCTACAGCCACGCCGCACACGGCACGGGCGGCCATGAGACCGTCTCCGACTCCGATGTGGTCGAGGGCAGCGACGGCTCGCTGACCAGGACGTTCGCCGAGCTGGACCTGAGCGGCATCCGAGGGCAGGTGAGCGCGGGTTCCGCATCGGAAGCCGTCCGCAAGGGCGTCAAACGGCCCCGGAAGGAGAACATCAAGAACGACCCCGAGGCGATGGAGCTGCTCGACAACGCCATGGGGCCGGAGTTCAAGAACCTCCTGGAGGAACGCAAGAGGGCCAAGGACGCCGCCAAGGACGCCAAGAACAGCGGGAAGACCAACGCCGCCCTGAACTATCCCCCCGCCCTCCTGGAAGCGATCAACGCCCTGATCAACGAGCGCAACATCTCGATGAACAGCATCGCCGACCATCTCGGAGTCGCCCCGAACCGACTCAAGGAGACCGTGGAGCGCCGCACGAACACCCACAAGAAGCGCCGGGCCGAGGACAGCGAGGGCATCTCGTCCGCCGCGCCCGTGAAGAGCGGCAAGGGGTCCACCCGGACGCTCGGCCGGCCGCTGGACGACAACGGCCGGGGGCTGCTGGACAACGCCATGACCCCCGAGTTCCGGACGTGGTGGCTGGCCAGGGCGGCGGGCGCCGAAGACGCCGGCGACCCGCCGGTGTTCGGAACGGCGATGGAGACCGTGCTGCGCACCATGGTCGACGAGTACACCGCCACATCCATCGGTACCCACCTGCGCATCCCGCCGCGCAGCATGCGCCGCCGCATGGAGAAGTTCAAGGAGGACGGCTGACCCGTCCGCCTACGCCAGGGACCGGCGGCTGTCGGCCGGGTCCCTCGCGGCCGGAGCGACCGCCTCCACGGCGGAACGGCGGAACTGCGCAACGGCGGAACTGCGGAACGGGGGAGTCAAGTCGGCGACGCGCCTGCTCCGGCTGCCCTCGAAAATCCGGCTGCGCCTGACGCCGACTCCGCCCTAGGCTTCGCCCCCCGGGGCGGCACGCCCCGTCGACAGCGGTCGGTCAGCGGATCGGAGGAGCGAGGGGAATGACGTGTCGACTGTTCGCGGTCTGCTTCGAAGCGAGCCGGCCGCTGTCTCTGGCGGCGTTCTGGGCCGGTGTACTGGGCTGGGAGACGGTCGACGATCCGCGCGGGGGTGCCGCGCTCCTGCCCGGCGACGACACCGGGTTCCGGATGAGTTTCGTGCCGAGCCAGGAGCCGAAGACGGGCCGGAACCGGATGCACTTCGACCTGACCAGTACGTCCCCGGAGGACCAGCAGCGGACGGTGGCCCGGGCTCTGGAGCTCGGCGCACGGCACATCGACGTCGGCCAGAGCCCGCAGGACGCTCACGTGGTGCTCGCCGACCCCGAGGGCAACGAGTTCTGTGTCATCGAACCGGGCAACGACTTCCTCGCCGACTGCGGATTCATCGGTGCGCTCGCCTGCGACGGTTCACGGGAGGTCGGCCACTTCTGGAGCGAATCGCTGGGCTGGCCCCTCGTCTGGGACCAGGACCAGGAGACGGCGATCCGCTCCCCGCGCGGCGGCCCGAAGATCACGTGGGGTGGTCCACCGCTGATGCCGAGGGCAGGCAGGGACCGGCTGCACTTCGATCTCGCTCCGCCGGCCCACGGTGATCTCCAGGCAGAGGTCGGCCACCTGCTCGCTCTCGGCGCCACCCGCATCGAATCCGGCAAGAGCGGCGACGACCGGGTGACCATGGCCGATCCCGACGGCAACGAGTTCTGTGTGCTGACACCGCGATGACCGCCGCAGGCTCGCCGTACCCGGGCCTGGCCTCGGCTGCCGAGCGGGCCACCGACGGGGACGCGCGGTTGCCCGTCTCCCACGCGGGCAACGCCGGTACGCACCGCCGAACGACGTGACCCTCCCCGATCCGCACCGGCCATGAGGGCACCGAGATCGTCCCCGACCCGGCGACACCCCCGGCCGCGCCGAACGGGCAGCCCTCGACGCCGTGCTCCCCGAGGAGGCCCCCGACTGCACGGCCGACGGTTCCCCCCGGCCGGTGAACCCCTACGACCGCTACGGCATCCTCGGCCCCCCGACGTGCCGCGCCGGGCTTCAGGAGCGAGAGTTCCCCAGCCATCGGCGGGCGAGGCCGGCGACCCAGTGACCGGCCTCGTCCGGTGTCGCGGGTGGTGCGCCGACCACGACGTATTCGGTGACACCGGCTCGGGCCAGTCCGGGCAGAAGCTCCGGCGCGGCGTCGGTCAGCGCCACGGCCACGGTGAGTTCCGCCATCGGGCGGTTCCGCCGCGCGCAGTGCCCGGCCAGTACGGAGACACGCTCGACGGCCTGCGCGGCGGTGAGGTTGAAGCCGTACCAGCCGTCGGCGATCGTCGCGGCCCGGCGTAGCGCGGTGTCGCCGTTGCCACCCATGACGACGGGGATGCGGCGGTCGCGCACCGGCTTGGGGTTGACCCGCACCTCACGAAAACGCGTGAAGTCGCCCTCGAACGTGGCCACGTCCTCCCGCCACAGCGTGCGCATCGCGGCCAGGTACTCCTCGGTCCGCCGCCCGCGCCCGGCGAACGGGACGCCGAGCGCGGCGAATTCCTCGGCCGACCAGCCGATGCCGACGCCGAGCGTCAGTCGTCCGGCCGAGAGGACGTCCAGGGTCGCCGTCTGCTTGGCCACCACCACCGGATGGTGCTCGGCGAGCAGCAGTACCCCGGTGGCGAGCCCGATGTCCTGCGTCACAGCCGCGGCGAAACCCAGGGCGATCAACGGGTCGAGCCAGTCGGCATCGGCGGGGACGGCGATCCGGCCGTCCTCGGAGTACGGGTAGCGCGATACCGGGGTGTCGACCATCACGACGTGCTCGCCCGCCCAGAGCCGGCTGAAACCGTGCGCCTCGGCCGCCTGCGCCACCGCGCGGATGACCTCCGGACGAGCGCCGTCTCCGATGCCCAGGGCGTGCAGACCCACCCGCATACGCTGCCTCCTTGAACCCGCGCACGATGCCGCGCCGGACACCCGCGGGGCGTGCGGAGCGGCGGGACCGGAAACGAGAACGCCGAGCGTAACGGCGGCGCCCGGGGTCGTCCGCGCGACGTGCCGGGCAGATCGCACAGCGCCCCCGGCCTTCGCCCCGGCGGCCCGCGAATCGGCCTGCGCTCCGGTTCGCGAATCGGCCTGCGGCCCGGTCCGTGAATCGCCCTGCGCCCCGGCCCGCGGATCGGCCTCCGGGCCGGCCCGGTCCGCGGCCCGGAAGAGCCGCCGCCGACGTCACCGTGGGCTCGCGGCCACGGCGCTCATGCACACCGTGGCCCGCTCGCCCCCGGGCCTGACAGCGCTGCGGCTGATCCTGACGGGTACGGCGCCGGCGTACGGCTTCGAGGCCGTCACCACGGTCACGGTGTTCGGCGCGGCCCGCGGGCACGCGGCCCGGTCGGCGATGATGTGGCTGCCGGGCAGCCTGGGCGGCGCGCCCTGGGCACAGGTGCCGCTCGCCGCCGTGGTCGTGGCGACCGGGTGGGTGTGGCTGCGACGGCGGGCCGGGACACTCGACGCCCTCGCCATGGGAGACGGAAGCTCCGCCGCCCTCAGTGCCGGGCGACCGGTGAGCGATCCCGGGCCCCTCGGCCGCCGGGCCCCGTGTGCCGATGCGGGGATCAGACGGCGGCGAAGGGTTCGCTGCGCGCCGGAGGAGTCGACCGGGCGGTGTGGAGTTGCCTCGTGACCTCGGTCAGGTCGGTGACGAACATGCCCGCGAGTTCGGCGGTGAAGCCGGTGCGCACCACCAGCCGCAGGACGCGGACGTCCTGGCAGGGAGCGGGGAAGGCATAGGCGGGCAGATGCCAGCCGCGTGCGCGCATGGCCTGGGAGACGTCGTACACGGTGAAGCCCTGGGTGCCGGGCGCCAACCGGAAGGCGAAGGCCGGGAGTTCGGAGCCGTCCGTGACAAGCTCGTACGGCGGGATGCTCCGGATCCGCGAGGCGAGCGCACGAGCCGTCGTGCGGTTCTGCGCCGCCAGATCCCGCAGTCCGTCGAAGCCGTACCGGAGGAAGCTGTAGTACTGGGCCACGACGTGGGCGCCCGGGCGGGAGAAGTTGAGGGTGAAGCTGGGGGAGCGGCCGCCGAGGTAGTCGACCTCGAAGACCAGGTCGTCGGGGAGGGCTTCGGCGTCGCGCCACAGCGCCCAGCCCAAACCGGGGAAGACATGGCCGTACTTGTGTCCCGAGGTGTTGATGGACGCCACCCGTTCGATCTGGAAGTCCCACATGAGACCCGGGTCGAGGAAGGGCGCCACCATGGCACCGGAGGCACCGTCGACATGCACGGGGATGTCGGTGCCGGTGGCCGCCTGGTACCCGTCCAGCGCCATGCAGATGTCGGCGACCGGCTCGTAGGATCCGTCGAACGTGGACCCGAGGACGGTCACGACGCCGATGGTGTTGTCGTCGCAGTAGGCGGTCAGCGTGTCGGGCGTGAGGTGGTAGCGGCCCGGCTCCATCGGGACGTAACGCGGCTCCACCTCGAAGTAGTTGGCGAACTTCTTCCAGCACACCTGCACGTTCGCGCCCATGACGAGATTGGGCCGTGCGGTGTCCTTGCCCTGGGCGCGCCGGCGCTCCTGCCAGCGGCGCTTGAGCGCCAGGCCACCGAGCATGGCGGCCTCGCTCGAGCCGGTGGTCGAGCAGCCGCGGACCTGCTCCGGGTGCGGCGCGTGCCAGAGCCGGGCGAGCATCCGTACACAGCGCTCCTCCATCGCGGTGATCTGCGGGTACTCCGCCCGGTCGGCGAGGTTCTTCTCCGCGGTCTCCGCCATCAGCTGCCGGGCCTGCGGTTCCATCCACGTCGTCACGAAGGTGGCGAGGTTGAGCCGGGCGTTGCCGTCGAGCATCAGCTCGTCGCGCACGCGACGGCAGACCAGGTCGGGCGACGACGCCGATTCGGGCAGTTCGTCGACCGGCATGAGCAGGTCGTCGGCGGGCGGCCGGCCGACGGCCGGGGGAGTGGTCAGGGTGTCGAACTCGGGCAGGACGTCGGTATGCGGGATGGCCATGAGCGCGTGAATGCCTTTCTGGTCCGTGGGCCCCGTACACTCCGACGCTAGATCTCTCCGCGGTCCGACATGTGTGCCGATTACACCGATCCAGTGATCGATTTGCGCACTGATGAACTCGATTTTCCCTTCTACATACTGGGGCGGCCTCCGGGCCGGGGAATCCGCGGCCCGCAGCGGCGGACGGAGCGGAGCCACGGGCACCGGCGCCGGCCGGTCACCGGTGGGACAGGGACACTGTCAGGTCAGCGATGACTTTTCCCGGCTCGGCGAGTCTCAGTACCGTCGCCGACACACAGGAGGAACACGTGGCACCGCAGCTGCTGAGAGTGCAGAACTTCAACGTCTCGAGTGACGGGATCGGCGCGGGGGAGGACCAGAGCCTGGAGCGGCCGTTCGGCCACGTCGATCCCGGGAAGCTGTTCGCGTGGGCGGGCGCCACCGCGAGCTGGCCCATGCGTACGGACTCCGGCGGCAGCCGGGGCCTCGACGACTACCTCACGCGGGACTACCCCCGCAACATCGGCGCCGAGATCATGGGCCGCAACAAGTTCGGGCCGCAGCGCGGGCCCTGGAGCGACCACGAGTGGCGCGGTTGGTGGGGCGACGAACCTCCTTTCCACACGCCCGTGTTCGTCATGACCCACCACAAGCGTCCCTCGTTCACCCTCTCCGACACCACGTTCCACTTCGTCGACGGCGACCCGGCCGCGATCCTGGAGCAGGCGAAGGAAGCGGCGCAGGGCAAGGACGTCCGGCTCGGCGGCGGCGTCACCACGATCCGGCAGTTCCTCGACGCCGACCTCGTCGACACCCTGCACGTGACGGTCTCCCCGGTGAAGCTGGGAACCGGCCTGCGGCTCTGGGATTCCCCCGACGACCTGCTCGACAGGTTCCACCTGGACGTCGTGCCCAGCCCGAGCGGTGTGACGCACCACCTGTTCTGGCGAAAGTGACACCGGGGTTCCCCCCGTCGACCCGCTGACGGGTGTCAGGGGGCCGGCCGAAGCGGCCGCGCGCGGGAACGAGGCCCGGAGGCGCCGGTCGGCCACCGGCGCCGGCACCCCCTCGTGGTGGTCACAGGCTGCGGGCGGTGATGTCGCCGTATGCGGTGGTCGCCTGGATGGTCAGGCCCGCGGCGGCGCCGTCGGTGTTCTTGAGCGCGTTGTGGACCCGGCCGTAGGTGGTGCCGGCGTCCAGTGAGGCGGAGACGCCGCGAGCGGCGCCGACCGAGATCTCGCCGTGCCCGGTGAGCAGGGTGACCGTTCCGCGCACGGCTTCGGTGATGCGGATGTCGCCCTTCTGGGTGCTGATGTCGGCGGGGCCGCCGAGCCGGCCGACCATGACGTCACCGGCGGCGAGGGTGAGGCGGGTGCTCGCGGCCTCGTCGAGCTTGACCGTGGCCTGCGCGCCCTCGAAGGAGACGTCGCCGAGGCGTCCCACGCCCCGGAGTTCGGCGAGGGCCGCCTTCGCTTCGACGCGCGAGCCGGTGGGCAGCTGGACCGTGACCTCGATGGATCCGGAGGCGCCGAGGACCCGGTTCTTCGCCGCGGGAGCCTCGATCCGCAGAACGCCATCGGCGTACGCGACCTCGGTCTGCCCCGCCGCCTTCACGTCGCGGCCGTCGGAGGTGTCCGCGGGCAGGATCTCCACCGTGGTGTCGGACCGGTCGGCGGCGATGAACCGGGTGCGTCCCGCGGGGATGTCGAGGACGGCCGAGACCAGGGCGGGGGTGTCGAACTTGTGCATCGTACTCTCCCTCGGGTCGTTGTTTCTGACATGGGAAACGCTACGTTGCGTTCAAGGAACGGGCAACGAGGTTGTTGCATTTGAGGGAAGCTATTGCAGCTCAGGGCCGATATTTCGTTGCAACGACGCTGACGGCTAATGCAACGAGCTCAACCCTGTCGTTGCAATGGGTTGAAGGTGGACGCTACTGTGGAGGCACCTCGGACCACTAAGGAGACCGCGATGCCGGGAGGCAGGCTCACCCAGCAGGAACGTCAGCAGATCGCGCTGGGACTGGCCGACGGCCTCGCCTACGCGGAGATCGCCAGACGCCTCGACCGTCCGACCTCGACGATCACGCGCGAAGTGATGCGCAACGGCGGCCCCACCGCCTACCGCGCCGACCTGGCCCACCGCGCCACCGAACGCCGCGCCCACCGGCGCAGCAAGGCCGCACCTCGGGAGGCGGAGGCGATCCCGCAGGCCCACGGGCGCGACGCCGGGGCCGTGCGCGAGTACGAGGAGGCGTTCGCCACCGTCCTCATGCAGTCGGGTCTGCCCAACAGGATGATGTCCCGGGTGCTGGTCTGCCTCTACACCACCGACACCGGCAGCCTCACCGCGTCCGAACTCGTGCAGCGCCTCCAGGTCAGCCCGGCGTCCGTCTCCAAAGCGATCGCGTTCCTCGAGAGCCAGGGCCTCGTTCGCCGGGAGCGAGGCGAAGGCCGCCGCGAGCGCTACGTCGTCGACGACGACGTCTGGTACCAGGCGACCCTGGCCAGCGCCCGGTCCAGCGCCCGGCTCGTCGAGACCGCGCGGCAGGGCGTCGGCATCCTCGGCGCCGACACCCCGGCCGCCGCCCGCCTCGAGAACATCGCCCGCTTCCTCGACTTCATCACCGAGAGCATCACCCGCGCCGCGGAGCAGGCCCGCGAGGTCCTCTACACCAAACCGGGAACGACCTCGGACAGCACGACCTGAGTCGGGCTCGGTTCCCGGAGCCGTAAGCCGTGGTGCGCGGCCCGCTGCGGCCCCCGTCGTCCTCCGACCGGGCGGTGTACCGCTCGTCGGCGTCGAGCGGGTGGCCCTCGTCGGTCGTCACGGTGTGGCACCCCGACCCGTGGCGGGCCGGCTCCCGTCGGGCGGCCCCGCCCGCCGCAGCCGCCGCATCCTCAGCGCGAGGAGCACCGCGGAGGCGGCGAAGAGTACGCCGGTGATCGCCAGCCACCGGCCGAGGAACACGTCGTAGGACAGCCCGGTGTCACCCGGGTAGGGAGCCGGCAGCCGGAACACGAGCGGGAACCACACCAGCAGGAGCACCCCGGACAGGAAGGTGGGGACCCGCAGATGGTTGATCCACGGCACGGACGGCCGGTCGGCCGCGCGATGGCGCAGTACCGAGAGGGCCGACAGGTCGGCCAGTGAGTACAGGGGCAGCAGGAGCAGGTCGTGGAGGACGGCAGCGCCGACGAACCAGATCGCCACGTCCAGCGGCCGGACGGCGAACAGCCGCACCATGGCGTAACCGGTGAGGGCGAACGAGGCGATCAGGACCAGAAGATGCAGAGGTCCGGAGCCGTACCAGCGGACGAATCGTGCCATGGGGTCACGCCCTGAAGGTGAGCCGGTGCACCCACTTGGTGTTGTTCACGCCGGGGTTGGCCGGGACGATGACGCGGGCCGGATAGCCGTGGTCGAGCGAGAGGGCCGCGCCGTTGACGCGGAGGGCGAGCAGCGCCCGGGGGTCGCGGATCTGGTTGCCGCGCAGCATCACTCTGGTGAAGGGGCCGGGGGGCTGGACGGACTCCACCAGCACGCTGCCCGCGTCGGGCAGTCCGGCCAGAGCGGCGAGGTCGGCCAGCCGCAGACCGCTCCAGTGCTGGTCCTCGGTGGACCAGCCCTCCACGCAGGCGATCGGGAGTGCGGCGGCATGCTGGGGCATCGCCAGGAGCTGCTCGCGAGTGAACACCCGTGGTGCCCCGGTCCCGTGCACCTCCAGCCGCCAGCCGGCTCCGACCAGCGCCGGCGTGACGCCGACCTTCACCGCCGTCTTGTTGATCTGGAAGGCGTTCGGGCCGCTGCCCGGTTCGCGGTTGTGGGGGGCGAGGAGCGCGGTGCCGCGCAGCCGGCCGCCGATGCTCTGTCCGGCGGTCACGACGAGGAGCAGCAGCGAACCCGCGCCCACCATGCCCACCGCGCCCCGGCGGGTCATCGTCGGCGGCGCCGGAGACGCGGCCACCAGGCCGTCCGGATCCGGCGGCTCGGGCCGGGTGTGGGCGAGGTCGGTGCGCAGTTCCGCGGCCAGACCACGTGAGCGCAGGGACCGTGTCATCCGGCGGAGCCGGAGGGACACATGGACGACGAACGCGGCGATGAACACCCAGGCGCCGTAGAAGTGCAGGCGGTAGAACGAGCCGGGGAAGACGTAGTAGAGCTGGATGTTCAGGATGCCCGTGGCGAACTCGAAGACGACCCCGCCGACCAGCAGCAGCAAGGACAGCCGCTCCAGCGCGTGCGCGACCGAGCGCACCGGCAGCCACTCGAACAGCTTGGGGATCACCGACCACAACTTGGCCAGCAGCACCGGAACCAGGACCACGCCCAGCGTCACGTGCACACCCTGGAGCAGCCGGTAGAGCCAGTACGGGTGCGTGGGCCAGGCGAAGAGGTAGAAGCCCAGTACGCCCTTGTCGGGAGTCTCGTCGTTGAGAGGACTCAGGTCGGGGTTGTAGGCGGCGTAGGACAGCAGCCCGGTGACGAACAGCACCGGGATGCCGACCAGCAGCACCAGGCCGAACACCGACGTCAGCCAGGGCCCGCGGATCGGGCTGCGCCAGAATCCGGGGCGGAACGGACCCGGAGGCGGCGGCCGCCCGATGCGCCGCGCCGCCGCACGGGCCCGGTCCCCGCCCGCCGCCGCAACGGCGGCCATGGAGCCGCGCACACGCCGCACTCGCTCCAGCGCCGGCCTCCTGCCCGGCCTCCCACGTCGCGGTCCACCGGACGGGGCGGAACCCGGCGCCTGTCCGCCATGTGCCATCAGGCGCTCCTCCAGCCCTCGACCCGCGCTCACCCCACACGTACAAGCTGACACAGGTCAGGTGGGTTGTCGGGGGCTGAGAGGCGGCAGGGTGCCCGTCGCCATCCGAACGGCGGATCTCCTCGTCCTCCAGGGCGGGCCGCAGCCGCGCAGGACCGCTGGGTGGTCGCCGTACGGCGGAGCCGACGGTCGTGTCCCCAGACTGCGCGCAGGACCTGCCGTGCTGACGGCGCGACCATGCCGATCCGGGTGAGAGCCTTCACCGCGAAGACCAAGGAGCCGTAGGTGTCGCCGCCCTCGGCGGCAGGAAGCCGAAGCCGAACCGGCCCCGGCGGACCCCGGGCATGCCCGCATCACCGACGACGAGAGCGACGACGAACGGCAGAGCGGCGGTCGCGACGGAGGCCACGTGTCCGGCGGCCGGCCTCAGTGGCCGGCCGGTGGCTCGAAGCAACCCGTCTCCGGGTAGGGGCCGTTCGTCGAAACCTGGTAGTTGGTCTTCTGCACGAACGCGGTGACGCAGGCGTCGTCGTGGACGCGCAGGCCCACCAGCGCGCCCTCGGGCCTGACCTCCCGGCCGTTCTCGAAGCGCGAGTTCATCGACCGGACCTGCAGCGCGCCGCTGAGCCGGTTGCCCTTGGCGTCGAAGCGCTCCTCCCGGTACCCGAGTCCGAGCATCGCGGCGCGGACCGACTTCGGGTCCCACGTCCTCCGCTGCCAGAGACGCTTGAGCACCGGCTCGATGCGGTCGGCCTCCCGGCGGGCGTCCTCGGCACTCGCGGCGGACATGCCGCCCGAGATCCGGAAGCCGTTGTTCTCACGGTAGTGCGGGGCACCGTCACCGGCCCCCGGCTCGACGTAGGGAGATGCCGGGGAAGCGGTCGGGGTGGCCCGGGCACCGCTGGTCGCCGACCCGCCGTTTCCGCTGCTCTGGCTGCTCCCGCCGGTTCCACCGACCCCGCCTGCACGGCTGCCTGCGCCGGCGCCGTCATCACCGGCCCGGCTGGTCCCCTCGGTTCCCTTGGCCTCGCCGCCCGCGCCCGTCGTCGCACGCTCCGTACCGCAGGCCCCGAGGCACAGGGCCGCGAGGACGATCAGAGCCACGGTCGCGGCACCCCTGCCCCGACGTCCGGACCCGCGACGTCGCGACCCGCGATCCTCCGAACCCGGCTGCCCCGAGCCGCTACCTCCGGGCCCGCGCTGTGCCGGCGCACCGAATCCACCCGTTCCCATGAACCCCTCCCGCACCTCTGCACCACGCCCCGCCGTTCCGAGGCCCGACTCACGCCAGGAGCCGCCCCTCGCCCGGTCCTGAGTGCCCGTACTCACCTCCGCGGCCGCGAGGCATCTGATCGCTTACGGCCGGCACACGCAAGTGGCCCGAGACGAAGCCCAGTACGCCGGCACCGCTGCCGCCCCTGATCGCGGATCGTATCTGTCGACCCCGTTCCGCCACGACGCCGGGCCAGGGAGGCGCCGCGGCGAACGCCGGACATCTGCGACGAGGACACCGGTCGTCTGCGAAGGGGACGCGGACATCTGCGACGAGGGCACCGGTCGTCTGCGAAGGGGACGCCGGACGTCTGCGAAGGGGACGCCGGTCGTCTGCGAAGGGGACGCCGGTCGTCTGCGAAGGGGACGCCGGACGTCTGCGACGAGGACGCCGGGCGCGTTCATCGGGGATGTCGACGGGAGATCTCCCTTTCACGCCGTGACCGTGCGCCGGAACCGGTTGCGGTACTCGGTCGGGATGGTGTTCAGGCGCCGACCGGCGACGGCGCAGGGCCACGCCGCTCCTCGTCCCGAACCTCCGCCACCCGGTGTGCGGCCAGGGACGCGGAGGCCGGCACCCGAGCGGATCCGCGCGTGTCGGCGGAACCGGGTCGGCCGGTGCCGATCATGTTCCTCGCGTCACCGGGTAGTCGCCGCCGACGAGCCGTGAACCCTCGAGATTCGGAGCCTTCGTGCCGACAACGCTTCTACCCGCACATGCCGGTCCTGTCGCCGCGGACGATCTGGCGCTGGAGTGGCCAGGCTGGATGCACGAGCATGCGGCGGGGCTGGTCGAGATCCCGCTGCGCATCGCTCTCATCGTCGTCGTCCTGGCCGTCGTCCGGTCGATCGCCAAGCGGGCCGTCACCCGCGTCGTCCAGCACATCCTGGAGCCCGCCGCGGACGAGGGTGAGGTCAGGCGCCGGCGTTCCGACCGCGGCGTCGCCATCCTGCACCGCGACCGCTCGCGCGCCCGGCAGCGACGCGAGCAACGAGCCCGCACCATCGGCTCCGTGCTGAGCAGCGCGATGACCATCGTGCTCTTCCTGCTCGGGACGGCCATGGTCCTCGACCAGGTCGGCATCGCTCTGGGCCCCCTCCTGGCCAGCGCGGGCGTGGTCGGCCTGGCGCTCGGCTTCGGTGCGCAGAGCCTGGTCGCCGACTATCTCTCCGGCCTGCTCATCATGATCGAGGACCAGTACGGCGTCGGCGATTCGGTCGATCTCGGCGAAGCCGTGGGAGAGGTCGAACACGTCGGGCTGCGCCTGACCCACGTGCGTGACCTCAACGGCGGCCTGTGGCACATCCGCAACGGTGAGATCCTCCGCGTCCGCAACGACAGCCAGGACTGGGCCCGCGCCGTCCTCGACGTCGCCGTGGCCTACGGCGCCGACCTCGACGCCGTCTACCGGGTACTGGAGGAGACGGGACGGTCCCTGCGCCAGGACGCCGCCTTCACCGACCTCCTGCTCGAGGACCCCGCCGTGTGGGGTGTGCAGTCGCTGGACGCCGACGGAGTGGTGGTGCGCATCGCGGCCAGGACCGTCCCGCTCCAGCAGTGGGCCGTCACCCGCGAACTGCGCCGCCGCGTCAAGGACGCCCTCGACGCGGCCGGCATCGACATCCCCTTCCCCCAGCGCACCATCTGGCTGCGCACCGACGACCCGGCAGCCGAGGCCGTCGCACCGCGGATCGGCCCAGGGGACACCCCGGCCGGACGCCGGTAGCCTCCGACCGGGCGTACGGTGATCGCCGTTCCGAGGAGGGAACCCGGCCTGATCGAGGGAGCCGTCGAGTGGGGCCGAGTCCGGGTGGGCGACGCCGACGTACAGGGCCCGCGAAGTGCCGTGCCCCCCCACCAGGCTCTGGTGGCCTCGGTGGTGCCGCGGCCTTTCTCGGGGACCGCGGCACCACCACCCAGGCACCACACCAGGGCACGAACGCCCGGTGCCCCTCACGCAGACGTGGATACGGGGCCGAACGAGTGATGTTCACGCCCTCAACGCCGTGGGTGACGGACCCTCAGCCGTCCGAACCCCAGGGTCCCGGAGATACGGATCCCCGGCCCGCCGGGACCTGAGCGCCGCCGGGGTTTGTAGAGTGAGTCCTTCCAACCGGTCCGCGGATCCGGTGGCGAGGTCACCGTCCCACTCTAGGGACTGCGCCCCAACCGGCCGCTGGAAGAAAGCTGGTTGGCCTCCCCCGCCATTGCTATGGTGCGCCGATGTCATCGATCAAGCAGTTCCAGGTCACCTTCGACTGCGCGGAGCCCGAGCGCGTCGCCCGCTTCTGGTGCGAGGTGTTGGGGTACGTCGTATCGCCGCCACCGAAGGGGTTCGCCACTTGGGACGATTTCGATCGCTCGCGGCCGCCGGAGGAGCAGGGTTCGTGGTTCGCCTGCGTCGATCCCTCGGGTGTGGGTCCGCGACTGTTCTTTCAGCGTGTTCCCGAAGGCAAGGTCGTCAAGAACCGGCTGCATCTCGACGTGAGGGTCGCCACCGGGCTCGTGGGTGAGGAGCGCCTCGCCGCGCTCGAAGCCGAGTGCACACGAGTGGTCGCGCTGGGCGCGGTACGCGAGCGGCTCCTGTACGACGGCCACGACGCGTGCATCGCGATGCGGGACATCGAGGGCAACGAGTTCTGTCTCGACTGAACGTCCTCGCACGGCATCGCCGCCCGCGGCGCCCTCCGAGCCGCGTGCGCGGTCTCGCCGATGGCTCGCGAGACCCTGGAGCGGGTCGTGTCGTACAACTCGGCGAGCGCGGCGTGGGGAAGCCCGGTGCGCAGGTGCACCAAGGTGACCAGTCGCCGGTCGGCGAAGACCAGGTCGTACTTCGGACCGGCACCGGCCTGCCGGTGCCGCTTGGCGCCACGCCGTTCATCCGACGCTGACTCGCACTGGGCTGGCCACGGGTCCGCCAACTCCTCGATCACATCGCCGAGATGGGCATGGGAGACGCCGCAGAAGGCGGGGTGGGGCAAGGCCGCACGGGCCCACTTCTTGGTCACACGCGAAGAGCCTGAGCGGCCGCCGTCACGTCACGGCCGTAGCAGCCGGCCTCGCGGACCGGGGTGAGGCCGTCGTGCTGTGGTAGGTCAGGCTTTCTCAGCGGTGCTCGCCCCGGGCGGGCGCACCATGAAGACGTCGATCGGGTCCTGGGCTTCCAGGACGAATCCGTGGCGCTCGTAGAGTCGACGGGTAGCACTGCCCTGCAAGACGCTCAAACCCACGGTCATGCCCTGCTCGTCCGTCCGCTCCAGCACCGTGCGCAAGACAGCGGATCCCAGCCCTCGGCCCTGACGGTGCGGAGCAAGGTAGAAGTGCTCGAGCCACTGTCTGTCTTCGGTGGGCCGGACCGTGACGCATCCTACGAGTTCACCGTCGATCATGATGATCGACGTGTGCTGCGTCGAGAACGAATCTCGCAGCCGTTGCCGCACCCGGTGCTCGTCGTAGCGACCAAGGCGCTCCAAATCCGCGCGCATGACGGTGGCCCGCAACTCCGCGATCACCTCGATGTCCGCTGCCACCGCACAACGCAGCACCCAGCCCGCGGCATGCGCTGACGTGGCCCGTGCGGGCACCACCACGTCGGATTGCGCCCCGATCCCCGTCATCCCGGCATCCATGGCCGGAGTATCTCAGTCCGCCTGCTCTGAACAGGCACATGGGCAACTCAGCTGGAACTGCTCAATCCCGCCCCGACCTCGATCGCGGACCGGGTCGTCAGTGACGCCGCTGGCCGAGGACGCAGAACTCGTTGCCTTCAGGGTCGGCCAAGACGACCCAGGACTGATCACCCTGGCCGATATCTACATGCTGTGCGCCGTGGGCCACGAGACGAGCCACCTCGGCGGCCTGGTCGTCAGGCCTGAAGTCGAGGTGCAGTCGGCTCTTCGCCGTCCTGCCCTCGTCGACCCGGACGAAGTCCAACCCCGGCAGGCGATCCGGCGCCGGGCGGATCTCGAACTCATCCTCGGACGAGTGGACCACAACCCAACCGAGAGCCTCGGCCCACCACCGCCCCAACGCCACCGGATCTACCGAGTGAACGATTACCTGCTCCCATTCCAAGGTCATCTTCGAAGCCTACACTCGTGCTTCGCGTCTCGGCAGGGCGAGAACCCGGGTGTCAAGGGGCTTGGTTCGGGGGAGGGTTGGTCACTCGGCGGCCCCTTCCGGGTCAGCCGCAAGGCTGGTGGCTTCACCGGGGGTCACGGACGCCCCTGAGTCACTCTCTCTGGACGTCCGGTCCGTTTTACACGGGGCGGTCGGGGCGGCATCGCGCGCGAAGGTACGCCTCAAGCTCGGCAGCCCCCGTCAGCATCGCGCGCCCGCGGGCGGCCAGCCGGCCGCGCCAGTCGGACAAGGCGGCCTCCAGCGGCTCCAAGCCGCCCGCCGCCCGCACCTGGGCGAGCAGCGGGGCGATCTGTTCCAGAAGGTAGCCGCCCCGCCTGAGCTGGTGGGCCAGCCGGGCATCCCGTACGTCGGCCTCGCTGTAGACGCGGTACCCGGTCACCGGGTCCCGGCGTGGGCGCACCAGCCCGGCGCGCTCCCATTTCCGCAGTGTCGCGGGCCGGATACCGAGCTTCTGCGCCAACGGCCCGATGAACGTACCGCCGGAGCCGGAGTCGGAGCCGGACCCGGACCCGGAGTCGGTGTTGAAGCTGGAGTTGGAGCCGGGGTCCGTATCGGGTTCGGGCGTCGTGACGGGCTCCAGGTCGCGGAGGGCGTTTTCGACGGCCTGGAGGGTCCGGCGGTCGTCGAGGAGCTGGGCGTGGCTCGTGTCGATGAGGCGGAAGGCCTCATCGGTCGCGTCCTCGTTCACGGCCCGCATGATCGACGTAGCCGTCTGGTGTCCGTGGCCGGGCACCAGGGCGAGGAACGCGCGAAGCGCCGCCGCGTGCAGGGGCGTGTAGGTGCGGTAGCCGTGGGGTGTGCGAGCGGCGGCCGGAAGGATGCCGGCCTCCTCGTAGTTCCTGACCGCCTGCGTGGACAGACCGTGTCCGCGCGCCAGATCAACCGGCCTGAGCCGCTGACCACTTTGAGGGTTTCGTGCCATAGCTCTGCCAATACAGCGGGAAAGTTTCAAACGAAGGTTCAACGATACCGTTGACGCCATGCCCTACGACATCAAGGACACCGTCCATCCCGTCGAGGCGGCCGCCGTGATGAGGCTCCTCTCCACCCGGCCGCGGCTGCTCGCCCTGGGTGAGCCCACCCACGATGAGGAAGCTCTGCTCGACCTGCGCAACCACCTCTTCCGGCAGTTCGTCGAGGAGGAGGGCTACCGGACGATAGCGATCGAGAGCGACTGCCTGATGGGCCTTGTCGTGGACGACTACGTGACCTCGGGCTCGGGGACCCTCGACGAGGTCATGGAGCGCGGAATCAGTCACGGGTGGGGGGCGTCCGCGGCCAACCGCGAGCTTGTGCGCTGGATGCGCGCCTACAACGACGGCCGGCCCGCGGCCGATCGGCTCCGCTTCGCCGGCTTCGACGGCCCGCTGGAGATCACCGCTGCCGCGAGCCCCCGGCAGGCCGTCACCGCGCTCCACGGCTATCTCGCGGCGGGGGTGGACGCGGACCTGCTGCCCTGCACCACGGAACTGCTCGACCGCCTGCTCGGCGCCGACGACCGGTGGACCGACCCCGCAGCGATGTGGGACCCGGCCCAGTCCGTGGGGCAGTCCTCCGAGGCCAGGGAGCTGCGGTTGCTCGCCGACGATCTGGCGGCGCTGCTCCACGAGCAGATGCCACACCTGATCGCGACGACGTCGCGGGACGACTGGGACCGGGCGCTCCTGTACGGGCGTACCGCGACCGGCCTGCTGCGCTACCACTACTGGATGGCCGACACCTCACCGGCCCGCATGACGCGGCTGGTGGCGGTGCGGGACCAGATGATGGCCCGTAACCTCCTCGCCGTCGCCGCTCGCGGGCCGGCCCTCGTCCACGCCCACAACGGCCATCTCCAGCGGGAGAAGAGCACGATGCGGATGGGCGGGAAGCCACTGCGGTGGTGGAGCGCGGGTGCGCTGGTGAGCGCTCAACTCGGGGAGGAGTACGCCTTCGTGGCCACGGCCCTGGGGACGATCCGGCACCGGGCAGTGGACGCCCCGCCGCCGGACACCGTCGAGGGGCTCCTGTACGCGCTCCCGGAGGACCGCTGCGTCATCGACGCCCCGCGACTGGCAGCCGCCCTCGCCGACATGCCACCCGCGCCCCGCGTATCCCCCTGGTTCGGCTATTCCCCGCTGGACCCGTCCCACTTGGCGCACAGCGACGGCATCGTGTTCGTCAAGGACGTCCCGCAGAGCTAGGGCCTGTCTCTCGTAACCGACTCGGGTCTGCCGGATGGCGCCATGGAACGAGTACTCGGAGTCGGCGGATACCTCATGCGGGCCACCGACCCGGTGGCTCTGGGTGCCTGGTATCGCGACTGTCTCGGCCTGGACGCCGATGAGACCCGGAAGGATTCCTCGCGCTGTTCCGTTCCGGCGCCGTCTGGACGACCGCTCACGGCAGGGTACTCGTCGGCTTCGACGCGATCGCCGAGTTCACTCGCACCGTGCTGCCCACGGCAAGCTGGGCGGCGAGGCCGGGATGCCCAGCCGCTCGGCCATGGTGGTGAGGGCGGCTCCCAGCGGGAGGGCCACCCGGCTGCGGGCGTGCCGGTCGCCGCGGGTCGGGTCCTGGTTCACGATCAGCACCGGCTTGCCGGCCTGGGCCGCCTGTCGGACGAACCGGAGTCCTGACATCACGGTCAGTGAGGAGCCGAGGACGAGCAGCGACGTCGCCTCACCGACGAGCTTGCGGCAGTGTCCGACCCGCTGCGGTGGGACGGCCTCGCCGAAGAACACCACGTCCGGCTTGAGGATGCCGCCGCAGGCCGTGCAGGGAAGCACGCGAAAGTGCCGGGCCTGTGCGTCGGTGAGGTCGGCGTCACCGTCCGGGTTGATCGCGGCGGGCACCGGCTCGAAACCCGGATTGGCCGCCTCCAGCCGCTGGGCGAGTTCACGGCGTGGGGTGCGGGCGCCGCAGGAGAGGCACAGTACCCGGTCCAGGCTGCCGTGGAGTTCCACGACGCCCTCGCTGCCCGCGGCCTGGTGCAGGCCGTCGACGTTCTGGGTGATCACACCGGAGAGCGCGCCGTGCCGCCCGAACGCCGCCACGGCCCGGTGCCCGGCGTTCGGGCGGGCGCGCCCGAACGTACGCCAGCCGAGGTGGCTGCGCGCCCAGTACCGGCGCCTGGCCTCGGCGCTGGCCGTGAAGTCCTGGTAGGTCATCGGGGTGTGCCGACGCAGGCTCCCGCCCTCGCCCCGGTAGTCGGGGATGCCCGACTCCGTGGAGATGCCCGCCCCGCTGAGCACCAGCACACCGCCCATGCCCAGCACCTCGGCGACCGGCTCCAGATCCGTCGTGCCGGGCGGCAGGTCCTCGGTGGGGGTCCAGCTCAGAGTGGGGCGCATGCGCATGCCGCCAGGGTACGGAATCGGCCGCCTTCGGTCATCAGCCCCGGATCCGCGCGAGGACGCACCGCACTGGACGGGCGACCCGGCCGGTTCCGGCGCCGCCCCCCACGGCACGGGCGGAAGGGGTGGGGCCTACGGGTTCGTCGACCTCGCGGCCCTGCACACCGACCGGGGTGAGGTGGTGACGCCCGCCGAGCACCGCGGCCGGGGCGTCGTCGGCGGGTGCGGGCATAGGCGAGGCCCTGCCGCGGGTCGGCGGGGCGAGGGAGCCCGCGGCGCCGCTGCGGGCGCCGCCGGCACAGCCACCGGCGTCAGAGCATGAGCAGGAGGCGCGTGTTCGGTACGAGCTTGCGGTTCACGCTGGTGCTCTGCACGAAGATCATGAAGTCGTCGTTGTGGTCCGGCTTGATGCGGACTTCCGCATCCGGCAGGCCGAGCAGGGCCCGCGCCTCGGGCCCCGTGTACACGCGGTCCGTCCTCTTCTCCAGCACCGCGATCTGCTTCCGCGCCTGGATCTTCTCCGACTTGCTCAGCTGGTAGAAGGCGCCACCGGTACGGTAGGTGTGCCCGGATTCGATGACCCAGTCGCGGATCGCCGCGTCACGAGCGACCGGGATCAGCCGGTACTCCGACGGATTCACCGGGGTGAGGCCGGCCGCCTTGATGGTGTCCTTGTTGACGGCCTCCGCACCCGTCGAGAACACCGTCCGCGATCCCCGGATGCCCTGGGTGCGGCCCACCATGAACTTCTCGGTGGCCTGCTGGATGACCTGTCCGGCCTCCTCCAGGCCCTGCGTGCTGGTGGCGTCCCAGATGGCTATGTTGTCCTTCGGGAAACCGCAGCGCATGGCCTCGCGCTTGCCCATCTGGTCCGGGACGAGGACAGCCAGCGTCCAGTTGTCCTCCTGTGTCTCGATCATCTTGGACACGGACTCGACCAGTTCACGCGGATCACTGGCAGGGGCGTCCGGGCAGCGATGACTCGCGTTCTCCTGGCCATCGGTGAGCACGAACGTCAGGAAGCTGTGGTCGCCGTACAGTTGAGCCGTCTGCGCCAGCTCCCGCTGTGACTTCAGCGCGGCCGCCAGCAGCGCTGTCATTCCACCGGCCCGGTACAGCTGCTTCAGCGACGGCATCCGCAGCACGTCCTTGTCGTAGATGACGCATTCCACACGGTCCGCGAAGGCGTACACCGTGACGCGGGTTTCCTGGTCCAGTTCCTCCGACCGGCGCGCAAGGTACGCGATCTGCTGATCCGCGACCTCCACGACCTTGCGGCTCAGGTGCGACATCGACGAACTGGCGTCCAGCACAAGGGCGACGTGATTGATGTAGTTCTGGCTTCCGGACATGGCAGCTCCCCCCTCGTTCTCCGACTCGATGCTCCTACCGTCTCACGCACCACTGACAATCGATCTTGGCTCCGCGGCCGGACGAGGAGTCAGGAGCGTGTGCGATCGGACGAGTTGAGGGGCGGTCCGGGCGGAGGTGATGACGTCCTACGGCGTGCGACGGCGTCTCAAAGCAATCCGGACCGCCTTCGCCCGCCTGACGCTGCCCATGTCCGAGCCCGACCCGCACGGCCGGCTGCACCGACGAGCCTTCGCGGGCGACCGCCTACTGGTAGCAGGGGGGCCCGCACAATGTGGTCGCCCTGCCGCTGTCGGCGGCCGTTGCGGGGGGCGCGTCATGGGCAGTGACGGTGGGGTGGCCGATCGTCTCCCAGGGCATGGGCATGGCGACGGCCTGAGGGGCGAGAGCGGTGAAGGCGGCGGTGGCCACGAACACGGCGGCGACCGCTCGCTTGCGCATACGCATGGAAAGCTCCTCTACTCCTCGGCCCGCGGGCGGGTGTGGCGGCCGGAGGACCGGTCGGCCCGGCAACCACCGTCGGCGACCAGTCTCGGTGGGATGACGCCCTGAAGCCAGGCTCTTCCGGCCGGAGTCGGCGGATGTCCACACCATCCCCCTGAGCGGCGGGCGGTGTTCCGGGCGGGCCCGTAGCGGACCCGCCCGGCGCTCTCCGCTCGGTTGGGCCTACGCGGTGGGCAGCTTGCCGCTCTTCGTGTGGACCTCGTCCATGAAGTCGACGTCGTTCTTGTTCATCCGGTACACGTTGATCCGGACCTTGTGGCCCTCCGGGATGGCGAACGCGCAGGACGTGAAACTGGCCGTCTGGCAGTGGCCCTTCAGCTTCCGGGCCGTGACGTCGTAGACCTCGGTCCAGATGTAGTGGTTGTCCTTGCTCAGGTCCTTCACGTCCACGCGCTCGTCGTCCTTCGCCGAGTCGCGCGGCTCGAAGACGACCATGGCCCTCTGCTTACCGCCCGAGGAGAAGTAGTCGACGGTGTTGGGCTTGGCCGCGGCGCTGGCCGTGCTGACGCCGGCGGTGAGGGCGAGGCCCGTTGCCATCACCACCGTGATACCCGCGCGGGCCAAAGGTGTCTTCATCATTGTGTTGCTCCTGCTCATGTTCCGGGACGAGCCTTGCACGGAGGAACGCGTACTCGTCCTGGAACGTCCAGCTCCCGGCCCGTACGCAACGGGCCGGGGAGTGACTGGTGCTGGTGGCCCCCGTGCCGCCGCACGCTGATCGCGTGTGGTGATCTTCTTATCAGGTGGCGCACCTCTCCGAGCAAGTCCGGCCTCGCATGATGTTCACATACGCCCTCCGTGTGAAGGAGTCGTGAGCGGCACGCTCGGGGAGACCCGGTGCGCCCGCCCGGCTCCGCATGTTCTCGGACGGGACGGCCCCCACCCGCCGCCTTCGACCTGCGCACGCCGGCACCGTG
Organism: Streptomyces sp. NPDC096012; assembly: GCF_040426375.1. NCBI lineage: Bacteria > Bacillati > Actinomycetota > Actinomycetes > Kitasatosporales > Streptomycetaceae > Streptomyces > Streptomyces sp. NPDC096012. The sequence continues at coordinate 113,183 of NZ_JBEOTD010000009.1, read as the reverse complement.
ACCTCACGACCGGCCGCCGTCAGCGCGCGATGCGGCATGGTGCCCACCTGTGCCGTTCCCCGGCCGGCACTGCTCTCGTCAAGCCCCCTCGGCTTCGGGCCACAGCGTACCCCTGATTTGAACGCGTTCAGAAATGCTATGACCTGGAGAGCGGGCACCCCGGACCCCGGAGCAGCAGGTCGGACACACACCGGTGTGGGGCAGTTGGGGGAGGGACCGTGTCCTCGAGGCGGCAGGGGCGTTGGGCAGCACAGTCGTCCGGACGGGTTGGTGCTCCTCCCGTCGGGACGGCTCCCCGGTCCTGCTTCGAGCAGAACCCACACCCCCCCTCTTTATGTGTTCCAAAGAAAGCGAGTAATGATCGTCATGAAGAAGACGCTTGCGGTTGCCGCCGCTGCCGGTGCCGTCGTTATGGGCGGAGCGGGTTTCGCCGCCGCGGATTCCGGTGCCCAGGGTGCTGCGGTCGGCTCGCCCGGTGTGATCTCCGGCAACACCGTTCAGATCCCGGTCCACGTGCCGATCAACCTGTGCGGCAACACCATCGACGTCATCGGCCTGCTGAACCCGGCCTTCGGCAACGCCTGCGTCAACGACTGATCTGACGGACAGGGTGGAACGGAGCCCAGCCGGGATCCGACTGTCTGTGTGAGTGTGGCGGCCGTCCTTCCTCCCCGGCCGCCACACTCATACCCACGGGCCGCGGGCCCGCTCCCGGTGCCCACGCCCGTGCTCTGTTCGTACGGGCGGTTCGGTGAAGGCCGACGCCGCCACCGTCCACCCGTCAGTCGGGCCGCCCGGACGCTGGGCCAGGCGGATGAACGGGCGACAGGCGTCTCCGAGGCGGGTCCGTGCGGATGCCGTCCGGCCTGATTCGTACCCGCGGGGGAGTGCCGGCGCGGAGGACGACGCCGCCGTACTCAAAGCTGATGGTCTGTTCGCGTGACAGGGGCTGGCGCCGTGCGGAGCCCGCCTGTCCGGCCGCCGCATAGTGGGGGCATGAGCATCGATCAGGGCACCGACGAGCGATCCGTCCTGCTGGACCCGCAAGCGGCGGTCATGGTACGGCAGCTGGTGCAGGGAGTGGGCAACCACCAGATGCGGAAGGCGACGGTCGTCCTCGCTTTCTTCCGTGACGGCTACTGGCTGCGCCGTTTCATAGAGGAGCCGGCGCTGGGCGCCCTGGAACCGCCCGACCACCCGACCGCGGTGAACTGGGCGGCCGTACTCGAACTGCTGCGGACACCCGAACTGCTGAACGACAACCGCCGGGAGCCGGGCACCATGGGCCCCCATCTGACCGTACTGGAGATGGCCGCATCGCTTGCCGTGGGTCACCTCCTCGACCTGCGCCGGGCGGCGATGCAGCTCTCCGGGGCGGAGTGGAGGGACGTCCTGCTGAGGATGGAGTCGGCCGCCGACTTCGTGGGGAGCCCGCTGTCACCCGTGTCGCCGGCGGGCTGATCCTGTCGGCACGGGCCGCCGTCCGGCCGCCGCATGCGGTGCGCGGATCATCGCCGCCCACGTCAGCTGATCGACGGCCCGACAGTCTGCCGCTGTGACCGCGGTGCCGGGACGGTCAGGCCGCTGTGGCCAGGGGTCGTCCTCCCCGGCGGATGCCCTCCGGTGGACCTTCCCGGTCAGAGCACTAGCTACGCGCCGGTGGCGTGGCGTGCCGGGCCCGGGTGAGTGAATCGAGTGAGCAGGTCCACCAGTTGCTCGGCCTCACCCGCGGCCAGGTGCGTGACCAGGCTGTCGGCCAACGGCTCGGCGGCCACGTGGGCGTCGTCGAAGAGTTCCACGCCCTGCTGCGTGATCTCCACCGCCCGCACCCGTCGATCGCCGGGGACGGCCTTGCGTACGGCCAGCCCCTTGCGTTCCAGGTCGTCCACGATCCGCATGATCCCCGCCTTGTCCGACCCCGTCGCCTCCACGAGGTCCCGCTGCACGGTCGGGCCGCGGTCCATCAGCAGGATCAGTACGGCGAAGTGCCGCAGCTCGATGCCGAACGGTTGTAGCGCCTCCGACATCACCGCGGCCGCCCGCTGGTGCGCCCGGCGCAGCAGCAGCCCGAGCGCGAAGGGCGAGGTGTCCCCGGGGCGGTCGGTCGCCCTTGCGGGCGTCATCTCGGAAGGGCTGTCGGCGCTCATGAGACGGACGTTACCAGACAGTCGAATCGATCGATACCGTATCATTTGAGATTAAAATGCGTCGGCCGAAACCGGTGCGCCAAGTCCCTGTTCACCCGAAGCTACGGCGAAGGGACAAGTAGTCCTCTGTAGCGGATCTGAGGTGTACTCAGCGTTTTTGATCTTCTGGGCTCATCGGGGGCCGTGCTCGGCGAGGTTGGTCCGGTCATGACGATCGGAAGGAGCCTGGGGTGCGGCAGGAGTGGGAGTCGGAGGACGGGCCACAGGGTCGTCATGCAGGCCGATGCGCCCGCTCCTGCCGCTCTGGCGACGAGGCCATCGTCGTGATTGCGCGGTCCGAGAGCGGGCTGGAGTAGACGACGCTGGTCGTCACGGAGCCGAGGCCGGCGATTCGGCCCGTCGTTGTTTCGAGGTGGCGCATGGAACCGGCGAGGACCTTGAGTACGAAGCAGTCTTCGCCTGTGACGTGGTGGGCTTCGATGATCTCAGGTGTGGTCGCAACCAGATCATGGAACGGTTTGTAGTTGCCCGTGGGGTAGCGGAGGCGGACGAAGGCCAGGATGCCGAGTCCAAGCTGCTGCGGGTCCACCACTGCCGAGTAACCGCGGATCACGCCGCTCTCTTCCAGGCGCCTCACCCGCTCGGTGACAGCACTGGCCGACATGGACACGGTCCGTGCCAGCTCGGCGTAACTGGCCCGCCCGTCCTGTTGCAGGGCTTCCAGGATGCGCATGTCGATCTGGTCAATGAAATCGGCGGCCATGGAGAACAAATACCATGACATCCCCGGCCGCAGTGCGGAACGGCCGGGGATTGCCTGTTCCGGCGGGTGGTCACACTTCGTAGTGTTTCACCCATGAACAACTCCGCTGCAAGTCCTGCACTGCACGTGCCGCCCGCGCCTCCAGTCGAAGCCGCCGCCTTCTTCACCGCACGCCTCACCTTCCAGGCGGACGTCTCCGACGTCCGCGCCTCACTCGACTCGGGCGACCCGGGCTTCGTTCTGGTCGATTCGCGTGGGAGTGCCGGCTGGCAGCAAGGTCATGTGCCGGGCGCGGTCCACCTGCCCACCGCCGACATCCCGACCCGAGCCGCAAGCCTGCTCGACCCGAAGGTCCCGGTCATCACCTACTGCTGGGGGCCCGGCTGCGACGGCGCCACCCGCGCGGCGCTCGCCCTCAGTCAACTCGGCTACCGGGTCAAGGAGATGATCGGTGGTATCGAGTACTGGATCCGCGAGGGCTTCCCGGTCGCATCTCTGGCCGGTACCGAACAGCGCGAGGCGGATCCGTTGACCGCTCCGATCGGCTCCATCACCTGCGCATGCTGACGGACACCACACGGCTGGGCGGCACGGTGCGCCCGGCCGTGCTGGCCGACCTGCCTACGGTGGCGAGACTGCGCGCCGCCCATGCCGCGTTCGAGCGAGCCGAACCTCTCCCCGACGATCTTGCGGCTCGCCTGGAGTCCGCCTTGTTCTCGGCATGCGCGAGCAAGATCAATCACGGGCCGCCGGACTCGCCGTAGCTTCGGGAGGACAGGGCTGCCAAGGTGGCCCGTGAAGCGGCTGGATTCCTCGAATCATCCAACGTCGTGAACGTGATGACGAGAGTCGGTGAGCCGCAGGTTCGGAGTTCCTGAGGCCCAGGCGACAGGGAAGGCCGGCCAGCTGACTCGACGGTCAAGTCGCCGTTCGTCGTGAGGAGTTACGATCGGTGCTGTCCCGCCGGGTCGCTCTTGAACGCCCCCTTCTCGTCGCCGTGGGAGTGCCGTCGGCAGGCCGGCGGCGTTGCCCTCGAATGCGACTGTGTTCGCTTGTGCCTTGCCCGGGGACACCGTGTTGCCGGACCGGCAACAGCAGTGGCGCAACCGGAACGCGATGGGTGACGGTGGCCCCGTGACCGACAACATCGCAGCAGGATCGCCGACGTCCGACACCCCCTCGCTCACCGGCCCGTCTGCCGGCTACCTGGGGGATCCCGCAGTGCGGGCGGAATGGGACGGCAGGTACGCCGACCGGCAACAACTCTGGAGCGGCCGGCCCAATGGTGCACTCGTGGCCGAGGTCGAGGGGCTCACGCCCGGGCGGGCGCTCGACGTCGGCTGCGGCGAGGGTGCGGACGCCGTCTGGCTCGCGAGCGGCGGTTGGGACGTGACCGCGCTCGAGGTTTCGGGCGTGGCACTGGAGCGGGCGGCCGAGCACGCCCGGGACGCTGGCCTCGCCGTTCGCTGGGTACACGCGGAGCTGACCCGGGCGGCGCTCGCACCGGCCTCCTTCGACCTGGTCTCCGCGCAGTACCCGGCCCTGCTGCGCACCCCCGACGCCGCGGCCGAGCGCGCGCTGCTCGAGGCCGTCGCGCCCGGCGGCGTGTTGCTCCTCGTCCACCACGCGGGAATGGACACCCGGCAGACACATGACAGCGGCTTCGACCCGGCCGACTACGTCTGGCCCTCGATGGTCGCGGCTCTGCTCGACGACGACTGGGAGGTGGAGGTGGACGAACAGCGGCCACGGGTGGCACCCGACGGCGGTGCCGGCGCGCACCACGCGGACGACCTGGTGCTGCGCGTACGTCGGCTGCGCTGAGCCGAACCCGCCACCGGAGCCGCAGGGCGTTGCTCCGCCGACCTGACAACGCAGGTCGGCTGTGCTGAGCCGAGCCCGCCACCGAACCTCAGGGCGTTGCTCCGCCGACCTGACAACGCAGGTCGGCTGCGCTGAGCCGAACCCGCCACCGAACCTCAGGGCGTTGCTCCGCCGACCTGACAACGCAGGTCGGCTGCGCTGAGCCGAACCCGCCACCGAACCTCAGGGCGTTGCTCCGTCGACCGGATGACGCAAACGCCAGTCGGTGGCTGTGAAAATGGCTCGACCGGCTCTGCGCAGCCTGGCACCGTGGCCGCCCATGACGGACTTCGAGCTTGTGACCGCCGCGGACGTGAGGCTCATGCAGGGTCTGGCGCAGCGTGTCGCCGCCACCCGCCTGGACCTGGTGAACGGCGAAGCGACGTTCGGGGAGCTGGCCTGGAACTGGGGCAAGGGGCACGCCGCCCACGGCGCGGCCTGGCCGCGTCGGCTGTGGTTCTCCGGCGGCGATCTGGTGGCATGGGGCTGGGCCTGGCTTCCGCACCGGGTGAGGCGGAGCGACGGGTCGGTGAAGGACGTCACCGGCGCCAATCTGGTGTACCAGGTCCATCCCGACCACGCCGGGCTGGTCGACGAGGTGATCGACTGGTACGACGGTACGGCGGCGGATGTCGAACGCACGGTGTCGCCGTCGGCCGCCGATGAGTTCGCCCTGCGGCGCTGGGCGGCGCACGGCTACGAGACCGACCCGGCCTCCCTCGGCGACACCGCGTACTGGACCCAGCTCAACGAGCGAGATCTGATCGACGTGGAACAGCCGGTGCTGCCCGACGGATTCAGGTTCCGCACCGCCGACGAGGCCGGACCGGAGGCCACGGTCCGGGCCCACCTGGACGCGTGGGCACCGTCGGCGTACTCGGCCGAGAGCTACGCGGGCGTCCGGAAGACGGCGACGTACCGCGGCGACCTGCACATCCTGGTCGAGGCACCGGACGGAACGATGGCATCCTCGACGATCATGTGGCTCGACGAAGTGAACAGGACCGCCGAGTTCGAACCGGTCGGGACGCATCCGGCCTACCGGCGTAGGGGACTGGGCAGGGCGATGCTGCTGCACGGGATGCGCGTGGCGCGGGCGGCAGGGGCCCGCCATACGACGGTCGCCTGCCTGGGCGCGCCGGGACATCCCGCGGCGCGCGGGCTGTACCACGGCGTCGGATTCCGGGAGCTCTCGCGAGACGCCCCGCTCATCAAGGCCAGGACTGCGCACTGAGGACTGACATCAAGGCCAGTGCCGCCCGCGCTCTGCGGCTTCTCCTGTCGGCGCCCTCCAGGGCAGGACAGTGCGGGCGGGAACTGGGCCTCCACGTGGTTGAGGCGCGAGGGGTTCGTCGCGATGCGGACGCTCTCGACGTGGTCGGCCTCGTGGCTGCCGAATTCACTCGACGGCCGGGTCCTCCTGGGCATGCCACACGGCCTTTTTCAAGGCCTGCTCCACCTCGTCCCGGCTCGTCCCGGTGGCTTCGGCGTGCGCGGCGACGGCCGCCTGCACGGCGGCGAACGCCTCCTGCCACCGGCGGCACTGCGCGTCGTACTCCTCGCCGGTGAGGCCCGCGAGCTTCGCGCGTTCTTCCTCGGCGGATCGTTCCAGCCTGACCAACTCATCGGGGACCTTTGCCACGGGCACGGATCCTAGGCGCCGTGTGTGGATGCGACGAACGGGCTCGCCGTCCGATCGGGTGGAGCCGCGGCGGAGCCCGTGCCTGACGGGTGTGCTGACACGTCCCTGTTGTCGGAAGGACACGCTGGGAGCCTGCCCGGACGCGCGGTGAGAAGGGCATCCGCCGGGCAGATGACCTCTCGGCGCCGAGGCTGGACCAGTCGGTTTCGGCCAGGTGGCTCCTTAGTGAGGTAGGCATCCGCCGGGCAGATGACCTCTCGGCGCCGAGGCCGGACCACTCGGTTCCGACCGGGTGGCTCCTTTCCGGCTCAGACACCCGAGGCCTATGTGCGGGGCTTGCCGTCCCACCGCCACGCGGTCGGACGAGGACGCCCGGGCAGTTCGGCGCGCCCGGTCGCCCACAAGAGGGTGGGCCACGGATCCGTGGACGTGGGCGCGTCCGGGAACAGCCGGGCGAGCACCCGCGCGCACAGGTCGGCAGGCGGGCTCCATGCGAGCCCGAGTCCTTGCGCCAGGTCGTACGTGTGCACCAGGGTCTCCACGATGCCCATGGCGGCGAAGCCCTCGGGATCCGAGGCTCCGAAGACGTGGTGGGCCCGGGTCTGCGGAGGCGTCGTGCGCACCATGGCGACCAGCAGCGCACCACTCACTTCCAGGACCTGGAGCAGGCCGACGGGCCCCGCCTTGCGGTCGGCGTGAATGGCGTTCGCCGGACCACCGGGACGCCGGCTCTCCCACAAGAAGGGCACCTCGCCGTCCAAGGGCCTTGTTTTGAGGCCTAGTTGGGCAGCGTAAGCGAAGAGGTCGTCACTGAGGTGCTCGACCGTCTCCCAGCAGTCCCACTCCAGCGAACCGGCCTTCCCTTCCCACGCGGTCGGGGGCGCGTCGCGAAGGACGGTGACGGCGAGTCGCACGGCGAGGTCGAGGTCGTCCGCCGTGACGGGGGGCTGCGAGAGACCACTGTCGAAAGATGAGGACACGGCATGACCGTACCGCGACCAGAAGGAGCCCCGCCCGTATGTGATCGCCGGCCCCCGCAACCCGGCGAAGACGTGCGGTCGGAGCACCAGCGGATACGTTCTCGGACGGAGGCCAGAGCTTCGGTCTCCGGTCAGGAGGAGGCCGGTCCGGCAGCTGCGGGCCCCGGCGCCGGGCGCGGTGGCGAGGACGTCCGACGGCACGACTCCCGTGGGGTCTTCGTCATCCGTGCACGCCACCCCGTCACCACCGTGTCCCGGCGCCGGAAGGGGATCGGGCCGCCTACGCGGCCTGGGTGAGTTCGGCGCGGCCGAACAACAGCGCGTAGCCGCCGGGGAGCCGGCTCAGGATGCGGGTGAGGAGGTCGGGGCCGGCCAGGTCCGCGATGGTGCAGAGGACCGATCCGGTGTCCCAGCGGGTGGTGGCGAGGCCGGCGCCGGTACGGGAGGCGAGGTCTTTGACGAAGGCCCAGCCGGTGAGAGGGCGGGCGTCGGGGATCTGCGCGGTGAGGATGCGTGCGGCTTCGATGGGCAGGCGGGCGGCCAGTTCGACGCGTTCGTCGCCCGTAAGCTGGCGTCCGAGTCCTGCGAGGACCAGGCGGACGGCTTCCTCGGCCCGTTCCCGGGTGGGGTAGGCGCCTTCGTAGCGGACCTTCTCCAGCATCTCCTCGTCCGTCATCGTGGGCGGGTGCTGGAGACGTGCACGCCGGTCGGACATCACTGGGGTGTTGCCTTTCTGTCGCCGGGGTCGTGGTGCCGGTGTGCGGACACCGGGCGTGTGTGGTCAGGTGGGCTCGGGGCGGCCGAAGAGGAGGTCGTAGCCGACGGGGAGCTGGAGCAGGATCTGGCCCAGCAGGTCGTCGCCGGCGGCGTCGGCGACGGTGCTGAGCACGGCGCTGACGTCCCAGGCCGCGGTCGTGTCGGTGGCGCCTTCTATCCAGGCCGCGGTCGCGCGCACGAACCGCTCCGGTGACAGGGGTTCGGCACTCTGCAGCGGGTTCAGCAGGATCAGGGCGAAGTCCTCCGGCAGTCGCGCCGCCAGCTGGGCGCGCACCTCGCCGACCAGGTGTGCGCCCAGCAGGGCGAGCACCACACGGGCCGCACGCTCGGCTTCCTGCCGGCTTCCGTACTCGCCGCGTTCCTTCACCCGATCGAGGAACACTTCGCGTCGCAGGGGCATGTCGGCCGCCACCTTCTTCAGTCCCGGGGCGGCGGAGGACGGGGTGAGGGGGGAGATCAGCTGCCCGTCCTCCACCGCTGTTCGGCCCGTATCGCCCGGCTCAGCCGGAGATCTCCTTGCGGTCGGAGCCGCCGCCGATGGCGATCTTGCGGGGCTTGGCCCGCTCGGCGATCGGGATGCGCAGGGTGAGCACCCCGGCCTCGTAGTCGGCCTTGATGCGCTCGGTGTCCAGGGTGTCGGCCAGCACGAGCTGGCGGGAGAAGACGCCCAGCGGCCGCTCCGACAGTTCCATCTGCACGTTGTCGGACTTGGCCACGGGCCGGCGCTCGGCCTTGACGGTCAGCATGTTCCGCTCGACGTCGATGTCGATCGCCTCCGGGCTGACGCCGGGGAGGTCGAAGGCCACCACGTACTCGTCACCCTCGCGGTAGGCGTCCATCGCCATCGCGGACGGCCGCGACCAGGTTCCCGGGCCCATCAGCTGCTGGGTCAGCCGGTCGAGCTCACGGAAGGGGTCGGTGCGCATCAACATCGTGAAACACCTCCAGAAGGTTCGGGCAGTTGCTGCCAATGCGCCTCACTGGATCCGTTGTAGCATGTCATCCAATGGATGACAAACCCAGTGTCGTCCGATGGATGACAATCCCGGGAGGTGCCCATGACAGCAGCCCACCAGCCGGTCTCTTCCGGCGCCGACGCCCAGAGCCCGGCTTCGTTCCTCGCCGCTGCGGCGGCCCTTCAGGCCATAGACGACGCCCTGCGCTCGGCCCACCACGAGGCCCCGGGCCCCGACGTCCCCGATGCGCCGGACCCCGGCCCGGAGCAGGCCCTGGCCTCCTTGCTGCTGCTGCGGCAGGTGCGCGAGCGGCTCGCCGGATGGGAAACGGGTCTGATCGAAACGGCCCGCGACGCGGGAGCCAGCTGGGCCGACCTCGCCCACCCCCTCGGTGTCGCCAGCCGCCAGGCCGCCGAGCGCCGCTATCTGCGGAACCGGCCCGGCCCCGCCGGAACGACCGGCGAGCAGCGGGTCCAGGCCACCCGCGACCGCCGCGCCGCCGAACGCAACACCGCCACCTGGGCCCGCCGCAACGCGGCCGACCTGCGCCGCATCGCCGGCCGGATCACCGCCCTGACCGACCTCCCCACGGCCGCCCACCGTCCCCTCAGCCAACTCCACGCGGCCCTCGCCCACGACGATCCCGCCGACCTCATCCACCCCCTGAACGCCACCCGCCCGCACCTGACCACCACTCACCCCGACCTCGCCGCCGAGCTCGATGCCCTGACGAACCCGGCCACCGCTGCGGACACGGCCACCGACTGAGCCGCAACCGGCCGGGCACACATGCACGCCCCACGCCCGAGACGGGACGCGGTGCGTAGCGCTGCCGACGGCCGGGACTGAGGTCGCCGCCCTTGGCACAGCGGGTGAGGCGGTGGCGTCAGCGGATCGTCGCGCGGTCGTGTCCGGGCCGCAGCTGGCGGAGCGGAGTTGGCGGAGCGGAGTTGGCGGAGCGGAACCTCGCGCAGCGTCGCAAGCAGGACGACCCGGCGCGCCCCGGGTAAGCCAAGCGAAAACCGCGAGTAATCTGTAAGCGTTTCGCGCAGGCTGCAGGGTGGAGCTGATCCGGGTGCCCAATGACGAAGACGCGCTGTTCAGTGCGGTGGACGCACTGCTTGAGCAGGTCGCCCAGGACCCACTGCCGCCGCCCGCGGAACGCAAACGACTCCGTGAGGCCGCCGGGCTGAGCCAGGACCAGGTCGCCAAGGCGCTCCAGGCCCGGCGCGAGTCGGTGGGGAACTGGGAAGCCGGCCGGAGCGAGCCACGGCCGCCGAAGCGAGCCGCCTACGCCCGGCTGCTCGACAAGCTGGCCGAACGCTTCCCCGCGCCCGCCGAGGCGCCCGACCCGGCGCCCGCGGCGGCGGCGTGCACCGCCCCCGCTCCCGCCCCCGATCCCGTCCTGCCGGCCGGGGAGCCGACTGTCCCGGCCCAGGCCGCTGCCGTGCGTCCGGTGCCTGCCGCCAAGCCGGTCACGTCGGTCACGTCGGTCACGTCGGTCACGTCGTCCCGGCGCCCGGGTCCGACGAAGGCGGTGAAGAAGCAGGCTGCCGTCGATCCCCGGTTCGAGAACGGCCCGCTCGCCGTGGTCGACGTCGAGGACGGCCGGGTCCTGGCGTACTGCGTCGGCGGCCTGGTCCTGGACGTGCCCGCCAAGTCCCTGCCGTCGCTGGTCGAGTGGACGCTGACCGAGGCCCGGCTCGGGCAGGCCCGCCTGCACCGCAACGGCCGCGACGCCGATCCGGTCCTGGTCCTGACCCCGGCCGCGCTGGAGCGCTTCGGCCTGCCCGCCGCCCTCTCGGAGGAGCAACGGCGCGCCGGGCGGCTCCCGGACAGCCACAGGGTGGTCAAGCAGCTCACCAAGGCCGACTGGCAGCTCACCCGGCGCGGCCTGGGCCCCTGGGCACGGATCTACCGCCCGGCCGACGGCTCCAAGCGCAACTGCGTCCAACTGTGCATCCCGGCCTGGAACGCCCTGGACGTCCGCGAGTGGGACCGCAAGGACGACCCGGTGCTGCCGACGATGCACCCGGCCGACCTCGCCCGCTACCTCGGCGCGTACGCGCAGCGGGTGATGACGCCGCGCGGCACCACGGCCGTCACCGGCCTGGAGCTGATGGTCGCGCTGCGCCCGCCGACCCGGGCCGAGAAGGACGAGGCGACCGGCGAGTTCAGGCGAGCCCTCAACGACGACGCACTCACCCGGCTGTACGACGTGGTGGAGTGCGAGGTCCCGGACGAACACCCGGTCCTGAAGGGCAAGTTCGCCCGGCACCACCTGCGCACACCGGCCGAGATGCTGATGGAGGAGCCGTACGACTGGTGCCGGCCGCTGACCGATGAGGAGTGCGTGAACCGGTTCCTGGTCGCGGTCGACATCAACATGTCGTTCGCCGCGGCGGCGAACGGGCTCACGGTCGGACTGAACGGGCCGACCCACCTGACCGGCAACCCGGAATTCGACGCCTCGCTCCCCGGGTCGTGGCTGGTCGACCTGAGCCACGTGGACCTGTCCCGGGTGGACGTCGGCGGCCGGACGGTCGACGGCGAACGGCTGCCCTCGCCGTTCACGCCGAAGGGCGACCGCCCCACCGGCCCGGCCTGGTACGCCACGCCCACGGTGCAGTACGCGGTGGAGCTCGGCTTCGACGTCGCGCCGATCGAGGCCTACGTGCGCACGCGGACCGGCCGTTACCTGGACGGCTGGTACAAGCGGCTGCGCGACGCGTACGTGGAGACGATGGCCGACCTCGGCGTCACCGCAGACCTCGGCGGCCGGGAGTTTCTGGAGGCGATGGCGCGGCGCAGGCGGGTGGACCCGACCATGGCGCTGCTGGAGACCGCGATCAAGGCGACGGCGAAGGGCGGCATCGGCAAGCTGCGCCAGCGCAACCGGGGCCAGGTACCGTACTACGAGGCGTGGCCCGCGCTCGCCCGGGAGACGTGGCGCCCGGACATCCGGGCCGCCGTGCTCGCCAACCAGCGGATCGGCCTGCACCGCAAGCTGATGAAGACCGCCGCGGCGGCGGATCTGTACCCGGTGGCGATCGGCACCGACGCGATCGTCTACCCCTCGCCCGGCCCCTCCCCGCTGGACGTCCTGCCGTACACCCCGGAGGGCAAGCCGGTGCCGGGCACGTTCCGGCTCGGTGTCTCGCCGGGGATGGTGAAGCACCAGGGCACCCAGACCGTGCTGTGGGCGGAGGAGCGGTTCGAGGAGCACGGCGGCGTCTTCAACGTCTCCAACCTGATCAAGGACGATCCGACAGCCGGAGCGGGGGAGTAGCAGGTCATGGTCGACTCGGTCGGGGACAGCCTGGACCGCGCGCTGGAGGGGGCGTTCACCCGCCGCATCCCGCAGAGCGCCCAGGCGCAGATGAAGTACCTGGTCAAGCAGCTCAAGGGCACCAAGCCGGTCGCCGTGCTGCTGGGGGTGTCCCAGCGCACCGTGGAGCGGTACGTCGCGGGCAGGCTGAAGCGGCCCCGCCAGGAGCTGCGAGGCCGCATGGAGCGGGAGGTCAGGAAGCGCTGGCAGCCGCAGGTGCGGGCCAGGGCGAAACAGAGGGCGGCCTCCACCGACGGCCTGGTCGTCTCCACCCGCGCGCGCTTCGGGTTCACCGCCGCGCCGGGCACCACCGACGACGCCCGGATCCGCGACATCACCCAGGCTCTGCCGCCCGCCTTCGCGGACCGCCTGTTCACCGCCCAAGAGCAGGGCGCCACCGAGAAGCAACTCCAGCAGATCGCGGCCGAGGGCCTCGCGCAGATGTACTTCCGCGCCAACGACACCCGGGCGCGCGGACTGGGCGTGGCGTTCACGGACATCGAGCAGATCGAGATCGAGCTGTAGCAGACCCGGACAGCCGTGCGGGCCTTGCCCACGCCACCGAGGAATGCCGCGGCCACCGCGCGCTCGCGAAGCCGAGGATCCGACTCTTGCGTTCTGCGGGTCGACGGGGGTGCGCCCGAAGCGCGGTTCCTCCGCGACAGCCACGAAGTAGCTCAGCGTTCGCAGCTCCATACGGCGACGAAACCCATGCGGCATCGGCCGTCCTGGACAGGACTCGGTCACCCGCGGTGCCGAGCCTGGGAACCGGGGGAGGGCTGAGCACCGATGACCGGCATCCCCCGCCCCCGCCGGGCCGACCCCGGGGCCAGGGGAATGATCACCCGGACCACGCCAACGCGCTCGACCGGCCCCGCCCCGGCCGCGGCAGCACCGGCACGGACGGTGTGCCGCCGCCCTGGCGGTGGCGGCGGCAGAGTTCTACTGGCGGTTGAGGAACCACTGCTGGGCGGCGGTGGCGTCCTCCGGCGAGGGCAGTTCGCGCAGTGGGGCGACGTTGTCGTCACCGTAGGTGCCCGTCACCGCGACGCCCTCGTTCAGATAGGGCACCAGTACCCAGCGATTCGTGTCTCCTACGCGCAGCACTGCCCACCACTGGTTCTTGTTCGACGGGGCGTTCATGCTGAGGCATGCGCGTGCCGCGCGACTGTTTGCGCCCGCGCACATCCACGCGAGTGTGCAGTCAGCCAGGCCCAGGTCCACGGGCTTTGTCTTCCGTTCTCCCAGGGGGACGGGGTCCGCGCGATGAGTACGGAAGCCGTGTCTGCTCACCTCTTGGGGGCGCAGAAGACGCGTGAAGGGCGGAACAGGGGACGCTGGGCGGCTCGGCCCCCTCGTGACGCTGGAACGGCGAGAAAGCTTCGTGGATGATGTGAGGGCACGTCACCAATCGGCGCTCTCAGGGGGCGTTGACCTGGCCTGACCACGCCCGCAGGGCCACAGCATGCTCCTGAATCAGGGACATGCGTGCCTCCCACTCAGGCCCGGCGCGGTGTGCCGGATGGGCGGTGATCTGCCCGGAGTGCTTCCGGTAGGTGAGGCCGGTCTCCTCGTGGAACCAGCCGCTGGCCAGAGCGTCCAGACCGAGCAGCAGCCCCGTGTCGCCGGAGGCGGGCAGCGCCATCCACCCGCCGAGCAGCGCGAGGAGGGACCGACGTACGCACAGGGTGGCCGGGTGAACCTGCGGCCGCCGGTGCTCGGCCCAGAAGGCGTAACCGCTGCCGCGAGGTAGCAGACCGGGCTCGGGGTCACCCTCGAACCCCAGTTTCGTGCCGTCCTCCAGGAGGTCCAGCACACGTGACGTGGTCCAGCCGACGTCCGGACGAGAGTTCAGCACGTCGACGTCACGTGCGAGGACGCCCGCTGCCAGCGTGTCGTCGGCGTCGAGCACCTTGACGTATCGGCCCGATGACCGGGCGAATGCCATGGTGCGTGCCACATGTGGACCGCCCCTGCGCGAGGCGGCGATGTGAATCCGCGGATCGTCGGCCGGCACATGCGCGGCCGCGCCGACCCCCTCTCCGTCCTCCTGCACACACCATTCCCACGCCCAGCCGGCCGGGAGCACCTGCTCCCGCAGGGAGGCATAGGCCTCCCCGAGGAAGCCCGTCCCGTCACCGTGAACGGGCGTGACAACCGAGACGACCTTGGTCACGCGGCGCCCTCCGCGGACGACTCGGACGGCGTCCAGCGCCGGTTCAGGTCCCGCAGGGCGTCGAGCCGGGGCAGCACCGCGAGTTCCCGCGTGCCGAGGTCGAGCAGGGGTGCCCGGCCCTCGTCGTGGACGGGGATGGTGATGCTGATCAGTGGCACTCCAGCGCTCCAGTCGCGTTGCATGGCTCAGTTCGACGCCGTCCGCGGGGAGACTCGACCAGAAGCCCTCGGCCCGGGGGCACGGTGCGCCAACGGCCGGGGCAGAGCTCGGCAGCGTCGCCGCCGGCCGGACCGGACAGTACTCCCTGTTCGTCCAGGGTGACGATCGCCGTACGGGCGGTGTTCTCGTTCACCCCGAAGTATGCGGCAAGGGGGGTGATCGTCGGGATCCGCTCGGCGGGTTCGAGGGCGCCGCGCTCGATCTCGTCCGGCAGCACACCGGCGGCACGCGGAGCACCACCGCGCGGCGTCGTGGGCTTGGCCATGACCCCACCCTCGCATGGTCGGACACGCCGAAGCAACGCCCGCATACGAGGGTGTCGGCGGTGTCGGGTGCGGCCTCTCGGCCTCTTCCCGTACGGGTCTCACACCCGAGCCCGCCCGTCTCTCCGCCCGCGTCCCCCACCTCGGTCCCCCTCAAGTGTCGCCGGGCGGCTACCAGGCGACGGGCAGCTCCAGCGGGAAGCGGCGGATCGTCTCCGTGTCCCAGCGCACGTCTTCCGGCGGCACGGCCAGCCGCAGTCCCGGGAACCGCTCCAGCAGCCGCCCGATGGCCACTTCCAGCTCCGCCATGGCCAACGGCACGGCGATGCACCGGTGTCCGCCCCAGCCGAAGGTCATGTGCGGCATGGGGGGCCGGTCCGGGTCGATGAACTCGGGGTCCGGGTAACGCTCGGGGTCGCGGTTCGCCGTCAGGTACGACACATGCACGAAGTCGCCCTTGCGGATCCGTACGCCGTCCATCTCGACGTCTTCCAGGGCCACTCGGGGAATGCCGACCCCTTTGCGGAAGGGGATGTAGCGCAGCAGCTCGTTCAGGACGTCCGTGAGGGACTCCGGCCGGGCGCTGAGGTGCTTCATCAGCTCGGGGCGGGTCAGCAGGAGGTAGCAGATGTCGCTGATCTGGCAGGTGGCCGTGTCCTGCCCGCTGAGCGTCAACGTCAGTGCCATGACGGCCAGTTCCTGGTCGTCGAGCACGTCCTCGCCGTCCCGCGCCGCGGCCAGCGCGCTGATCAGGTCGTCACCGGGGGCGTCGCGGCGCTGATCGACCAGTGCGCCGAAGTAGGCGCGCAGCTCGGCCTTGGCGGTCGCGGCGACCTCGCGGCGGTCCGGGCCGGTGGCGAGCAGACGCTGCAGGTTCTGCTGCGTGGGCGCCCAGTCGGCCCGGGGGATCCCGAGGAGGTCGAAGATGGTGTGCTGGGGGAGCGGGTTCGACAGCCGGTCCACGAGATCCGCCGGCGCTCCCTGCTCCTCCATCTCGTCCAGGAGCCTGTCCGCGAGCCGGATGATCCGCCCGCGCATGCACTCGTCGACCTGCCGCTGGGAGAACACCTGCGACGCCAGGCGCCGAAGACGGCTGCTCTGCGGCGGGTCCATCACGTTGATCGATTCAGGGGACACGATGGGTTCCGGGGTGAGCCGCGGATAGTCGAACTCCAGGATCGCGGCCCGGCTGAACCGGGGATCGGTGGTCACCCGCTGGACCCCCTCGAACCCGGTGACCAGCCAGGCGTCGGCGTCGCCGTACGGCAGCCGGATCCGTGTGGGGGAATCGTGGTCCATGAGCTTCGCCAGAGAAGGATCGAACTCCAAGCCCTCACTGAAGTCGAAGGGGCACGTGATCGCTTCGTTGCCTGGGGACATCGCGCAGTTCTCCCTCGCTCGCCGATTCGTTATCCCATGCATATGCCATTCCGTGGGGGCTGGCCATCGGTGCGCATCCGGGGCGCCGCCGGGGTCTGGCGCCGGGCCTGCCCGCCTGCGCTGCACGCCCTCGGCGCTGCGGGAGATCACACACCGCCGGGCATCGGCAGCCGTTCGGGTACCGGGGCCCGGGCGAGCCTCTCGTGCCCTCACCGGAGCCATACGTTCCTTTACTGAGCAACAAACTCGACGCCGAACTCGCGGTCCGACTCCGTCGGTGGGCTGTTGGTGGGCAAAGAGCGGACCCGGAGTGAGACTCCGACGGCTTGCGGGGAGAGCCACTGGGGCCGCCACGCACGCGCTCGCCGGCGGTTGACCGGGAAAGCCGACTTGGGAGGCACGATGGCGCAGAAGATCCGTGAGGTGATGACGGCCGCTCCGGTGACGGTGGGGCCGCAGACCTCGGTGGTGGAGGTCGCCCGGATCATGCGCGACCAGGGCATCGGCGTGGTGCTGGTGGCAGAGAACGAGGAGCTGCGCGGCCTGGTCACCGACCGCGACCTGGTGGTGCGCGTGCTGGCCGAGGGCGGCAACGTCGGCGACCGTACGGTCGCCGAGGCGTGCAGCCGGGAATTGATCACTGTCTCGCCCGACGACGACGTGAACCGGGTCGTGGAGCTCATGCGGCAGCACGCCGTGCGGCGTCTTCCGGTCGTCGAGGAAGACCACCCGGTCGGCATCGTGTCGCTGGGCGACCTGGCGGTGGAACGAGACACCGACTCGGCCCTGTCCGAGATCAGTGCCTCCGAGCCGAACGAGTAGGGACTGCACCCGGCCCGTCACCGCCCTGGCGGGTGGGGACGGCACCGAGAGGGACTTCAGCCGCGTCGGAACGAAGGTGTCGGGGCCGGCGGGCTCACATCCGGCAAGAGGAAGTCGCGCAGCTGGGTCAGTCGCTCGATTCGCGAACCCGGCGGCACGGAACGGGTCGGCGGCACACCTCGGCGGATTCTCGCCGGCGCCGTACAGCAGCCCAGGGCACCCTCCGTCTTGACGCCGCCGCCCACCCGCAGCACCGCACGCCGCCCACCCGCGCCCACCCGCAGCGCCGCACGCCGCTCACCCGCAGCGCCGCACGCTGCTCACCCGCAGCGCCGCACGCTGCTCACCCGCAGCGCCGCACGCTGCTCACCCGCAGCGCCGCACGCTGCTCACCCGCAGCGCCGCACGCCGCTCACCCCACAGCATCGTCGACGGGGCTGTCCCCGCCGCCGTACCCGGCGCATTCGACGATCTCCGGTTCAGCGAGCGGCCGGAGGACCCGGAGCTGTCCGCCAACGCTGTCGCCGTTCGGCGGTTCCGCACGGATGCCGTCGGGCCGGCCCTTCGGCAACCTCGGGCCCGGCCTCCGGCAACCCGTGGCCGGGCCTGCGGCAGCCTCTGGCCGGGCCTGCGGCAGCCTCTGGCCGGGCCGCCTGGAGGAGACACGCGGGCAGGCGCCTCGGCCCTCGCGGAGGTCCCAGACGAGCTGTCGGGACGGCGGCCCACCACGTCTCGCCACCACCGAGCAGACTCCGGCACCGCAGCACCGCAGCACCGCACGCCGACGGCGGACCGGCTCGACCCGCTCTCCGGGGTCCACGCGCACGAGGACCAGGCGGCCCGCTCCCCACGACGTACGGCCAGGCCGCCAGCCCGAGCGCCGGCCTTCACCGGCTCTCGGCCACATCGATACCCGTGCCAGTCGTTTGAACCCGGTCGGGTCGGAAACCCCGCCCTTGTTGTTGCCTGCAATGACCCCATTGGGATCTTTTTCGGGGGGATTCGACCGTCCGACCTTCCAGCGGGAGCATGTGATGAGCACAGCAACCCACTCCGACCTCCAGCACGATCCCCTGGTGCGCGGCCTGGGCTTGGCCAGTGCGCTTCTGGGCGTACCCCAGGTCGCCGGTCCGGGGAGCTTCGCCCGGGCACTGGGCGTGGGGGACGCGCCCCGGCACCGTCTGGCCACCGCCGCCGTCGGCGTCCGTGAGCTGGTGGCGGCCGCCGGACTGCTGGGTCGGCCGAGCCCGGTCTGGCTCTGGGGCCGCGTAGGCGGCGACGTGATGGACCTGACGATGCTGGCCAGGGCCCTGAAGAACCACGACGGCCGCGGCGTCGGCCGGACGGCCGCCGCGACCGCCGCCACCACCGTCATCACCGCCACGGACGTCTACGCGGCCGTGACCCGGACCCGCAGGAGCACACCAGTGGAACTGACCGCGACCACCACCGTCAGCCGGCCTCCGGACGAGGTCTACGACTTCTGGCGGCAGTTGGACCAGCTGCCGCGGTTCATGGCGCACCTCGACGAGGTACGCATCACGGGCCCCCGCACCAGCCACTGGAAGGCGAGCGCGCCGTTCGACAAACACGTCGAGTGGGACGCCGAGATCACCCAGGAGATACCGGGGCAGCTGATCGCCTGGCGCTCGCTGGACGGCGCCGACATCGAGAACTCCGGCGAGGTCCGCTTCACGCCCGCCCCCGGCGGGCGCGGCACCGAGATCCACGTGACCCTGCGCTACGACATACCCGCCGGTCCGCTCGGCAAGGCGGCGGCGCGCTACTTCGGTGAGGAGCCCCACCAGCAACTGGACGACGACCTGCGGCGTGCCAAGCAGATCGAGGAGACCGGCGAGGTGATCCGCTCCGAGGGCGCTCCCGGCGGCAAGCGAGCCCGCGGGGAGTTTCCGCAGCACCCGGCACGACCGCTGACCGAGGACGAGCTGAAGGAGGCCCTGTCATGAAGGCCAACTGCTGGACGGGCCGGAATTCGGTCGAGGTGCAGGACGTTCCCGATCCCTCGATCCTCAACAGCCGCGACGCCATCGTGAAGATCACCTCGACGGCCATCTGCGGATCCGACCTGCACCTGCTCGACGGCTACGTCCCCACCATGCAGAAGGGCGACGTCATGGGCCACGAGTTCATGGGCGAGGTCGTGGAAGTGGGCCCGGGCGTGGACGGCGACCGGATCCGGGTCGGCGACCGGGTGGTCGTGCCGTTCCCCATCGCGTGCGGGGCCTGCGCGTCCTGCCGGGCCGAGCTGTACTCGTGCTGCGAGAACACCAATCCCAACGCGGGGATCTCCGAGAAGTTCTTCGGTCACCCGACGGCCGGCATCTACGGCTACTCGCACCTGACCGGAGGTTTCGCAGGCGGCCAGGCCGAGTACGCCCGCGCGGTGTTCGCCGACGTCAACGCTCTGAAGATCGAGTCGGACCTCACCGACGAACAGGTCCTGTTCCTCTCCGACATCCTGCCCACCGGATACATGGGCGCCGACATGTGCGACATCCAGGAGGGCGACGTCGTCGCCGTCTGGGGCGCCGGTCCCGTCGGCCAGTTCGCGATGGACAGCGCCCGGGTGCTGGGCGCCGACAAGGTCATCGCGATCGACAAGGAGACCTATCGGCTCGACATGGCCGCCGCACAGGGCTACACCACGATCAACTTCGCGGGCATGGACGTGCGCTCGGCCCTGCTGGAACTCACCGGGGGACGGGGCCCGGACAAGTGCATCGACGCGGTCGGCATGGAGGCCACGCACGGCGCCACCCACGTGCATCTGTACGACCGGGCCAAGCAGGCCGTCCGCGCCGAGACCGACCGGCCCCACGCGCTGCGGCAGGCCATCATGTCCTGCCGCAGCGGCGGCGTCGTGTCCGTCATCGGGGTCTACGGCGGCTTCATCGACAAGTTCCCGGCCGGAGCCTGGATGAACAGGTCACTGACCCTGCGCACCGGACAGTGCCATGTGCAGAAGTACATGAAGCCGCTGCTCCGCCTGATCGAACAGGGCAAGATCGACCCCACCCGGGTCATCACCCACCGCCTGCCCCTGACCGAGGCGCCCCGCGGCTACGAGCTGTTCAAGAACAAGCAGGACGGCTGCGAGAAGGTCGTCCTCAAGCCCTGACCGAGCCTCTTCCACTGCGGACGGGCGCGCTCACCCTGCCCTGGCGGGATGGCGAGCGGGCCCGTCTGCTCACCGTGATCGGGGGCCGAGGGCCGAGGGGCGAGGGCCCGTCCGCCCACCACGGTCCAGGGCCGATGAGAGAGGGCCCGGCCGGCCCACAGGCCTGCGCGAGGGCCGGATCTGGTCGTCGCCGATCCAGGCGACGTGGCCGTCGGGACGTAGCAGGACGCACGGAACATCCAGCACCGCAGCGGGATCCGCGAGGTGGTCGACCCGGTCCGACCAGCCGCCGACGGCCATGCGTGCCGTGCGGTCCAGCAGCAGCCCGCGGCCGCGGTGCAGCAGATCGTAGAGGCGGCCCTGTGTCACTTTGATCACGTCGAACACGTGGGGCGCGCGATCGGAGCAGGAGGCCGGCGACCGGAGAACGCCGGGGACCTCGCCCACGGCGGCGTCGCGCTCGACCTTTCCGACCAAGATCAATCGCAGGTCGGCCCATTAGAGTCGGAGGCATGACGACACCCCTTGCCGGCAGTGCCTTCGACTCGCTCCGCATCGACGCCGTGACCGACGAGGAGGCGTTGCGCCGGACCTACGAACTCCCCGGCGAGGCAGCCGTGCGCAAGCAGATGACCGAACTCACCGAACACACGCGGCGGTTGATCGGCTGCTCATCGCTGGTCCTGGTCGCCAGTGCGGACGCCGAGGGCAACTGCGACGTCTCCCCCCGCGGCGGCCCCGCCGGGTTCGTCGCCGTCCTGGACGCACGGACGGTGGCGATACCGGACGCGACCGGCAACAAGCGTCTGGACACCCTGCAGAACGTCATCGCCACCGGACGGGCCGGGCTGCTGTTCGTCATCCCCGGGCGCACCACGACGCTCAGAGTGAACGGCCGAGCCTGTGTCTCCACCCGCCCCGAGCTGCTGTCGCAACTGACCGCGGTGGGAAAGCCACCGGCCAGTGCGCTGGTGCTGGGGATCGAGGAGGTCTACCCGCACTGCCCCAAGTCGCTTCTGCGCAGCGCTGCCTGGAAGCCGGAGCAGTGGCTGCCGGCGGACGCCCAGCCGACCTCGGCCGAGGTGACGCTGGCCCAACTGCGGATGCCGGAACTGACGATCGCCGACATCGAGCAGGCGGAGGCGGACTCGCTGAAGTACCGCTACGAGTAGATGTCGCACAGGCCGACTCACGGTCGTGACACGCCAGTTCCCTGGTCTAGGCTCGCCCGCGTGGCTGAGCCCTCCTTCCTGACCGCCGTCCGCGAGTCGTACGACACGGTCGCCGCCGATTACGTCGAACGCGTCCCGCCTCCGGCCGCGATGGACCCGCTGTCACGCGCGATGCTGGCGGGGTTCGCGGAACTCGTGCGGACGGCCGGTTCCGGGCCGGTCGCTGACCTCGGTTGCGGACCCGGCCGCGTGACGTCGTACCTGGCCGGGCTGGGGGTGCCTGCTTTCGGCGTCGACCTGTCGCCGAAGATGGTCGGGCTGGCTCGGCACGCCTATCCGAACCTGCGGTTCGTCGAGGGCTCGATGACCGCGCTGGAGCTGAGGGACGACGAGCTCGGCGGCATCCTGGCGTGGTATTCCACCCATCACACACCCCCGCAGTGGCTGCCTGCGGTGTTCGCCGAGATCCACCGCACGCTCGCGCCCGGCGGCCACCTGCTCTGGGGAGACTATGTCGGCGACGAACGGCTGCAGCCGACCCAGGGCTACGGCCGTCCGGTGTCCTACGAGTCGTATCTCCTGCCGTTGAACCGCGTGGCCGGCCTGCTGGAGCAGGCCGGACTCGTCGTCACCGCGAGGCTGGAGCAGGAGCCCGGCGGACGGGTGAACAGACCGCACGCCTGCCTCCTGGCCCGCAAGCCCCGGAGGGTCCTGACGGGGCTTGCTCCCGCGGCGGGGCCGCCCGGCTGCGACCCCGAAGTGAGGAGCACTCCGCGCCGCGAACGCGACCACGGCGGCGACGAAGACGGCGTACCGGGCCCCGATCGCCTGCGAACGGAAGTCAGCCACCGTCACGCTCGCCGCACAACGACACAAACGGGCGCCCACCCCGTCGGGACGAGTCCCGGGCTTCCCAGGGGCTCGGTCCCCACTGCGCCGGTCAGTGGGGACAAGCCGACAGGGTTCCACCCCGGGCCCGGCCGGCCGGTTCCCCGATGGTTAGGCTGACGCCGTGACTGATGAGCACGGGCGGGTGCAGCCGTCAGGAGTGTGGGCCACGGCGGTGGGGGTCGCCAGGGTACGGGCACTGGAGACCGAGCGGGAGGACGCGCTGTTCCGCGACCCACTGGCACGGGCCTTCGCCGCCGCCGGCGGTCTGTGGCCCGCCTCACCGCCGCTGCCCGACGACGAGGCAGCACGACGCCGCCGGCGGGCCGTGTCGTTCTCCATCGTCGTCAGGACGAGGTTCCTCGACGACTTGTTGCAGCAGGCCTCCGCGTCCGGGGTCCGGCAGGTCGTGCTGCTCGGCGCCGGGATGGACAGCCGGGCCTTCCGGATCGACTGGCCCGAGGGCACCCGGCTGTTCGAGGTCGACACCGCCGCGCCACTGGACTTCAAGGCCTCGGTGCTGCGGCAGGAGCGGGCCGTCGCACGCTGTGACCGGATCACCGTCCCGGTGGATCTGCGTGAGGACTGGCCAGGCGCGCTGGCCGCAGCAGGGCACGACCCGGCCGAGCCGACCGCGTGGATCGCCGAAGGACTGCTGATCTACCTGCCCGAGGACGCGGTGGAACTGCTGCTTGCCCGGATCAGCAAGCAGTCGGCGGCAGGCAGCCGAATGGGGCTGACCTTGGGCTCGCGCGGCGTGATCGAGCGCTTCGGCGCGGACGCCGCCCCTGGATCGGCGGCGTCCATGTGGGTCTCGGAGATGCCCGACGACCCGGTGGGCTGGCTCGCCGGGTACGGCTGGGAGGCCGACAGCCACACCCTGCGCGAGCGCGCGGCCGCCTACGGCCGCCCGATCAGCACCCCGCCGCAACGCGAGGAGCGGCCCGGCGGCCTGATCTCGGCGGTCCGCCGGTAGAGCGCCTGCCGGTTCCCTGGGTGATCGATCCCGTGAGCCGCCAGGGGTTCCCAGCGATCAGGGGAGGGGCACGGTCTCGGTGTGGTGGTTGCCGTGGCCGGCCGAGCCGCGCGGGTGTACAAGCCGGGACGCGACATCATGGTGTCCGGCGGTCGCCGGGTGGCCGGGGCCGCGCGGGGTACTCCGGAGGAGTCCGATGAATCCGGCGGATCCGTCCCGGCCGACCGGGACGGGCCGACCCCCGTCGGGTCGACGGCGATCTCGGCGAGGACCACTATGGCTGTTTTTGACGACCACGCTCTGGACCTGCACTTCATCGGTACCGCGACCGTCCTGCTGCGATACGGCGATCTGGCGCTGCTCACCGATCCCAACTTCCTGCACCGCGGGGAGCGCGCGCACCTGGGGTACGGACTGACGAGCAGGCGTCTGACCGAGCCGGCTCTTCAGCCGGCGGAACTCCCGGAACTGGATGCCGTGGTCCTCTCCCACCTGCACGGTGATCACTGGGACCGCAGGGCCAGACGGTCCCTGGACCGGTCGGTGCCGATCGTCACCACCCCGCACGCAGCCCGCCGTCTGCGGAGCTGGCAGGGTTTCGACCAGGCCGGCGGCCTGCGGACGTGGGAGAACTGCGTGATGCGTGCGGGCCGCTCGCAGGTCCGTATCACCTCCCTGCCCGGAGAACACTCACTTCAGCCGGTGCTGCGCAGGCTGCTGCCGCCGGTGATGGGCACCATGCTGGAGTTCGGCCGGCGTGACGGGCCGGTGAGCCTGCGCCTGTACATTTCGGGCGACACGCTTCTGTACGACGGACTGGACGAGATAGTACGTCGCTTTCCCCGAGCCGACCTCGCCGTGCTCCACCTGGGGGGCACGCGACTACCCGGAGGATTCGTCGTCACCATGGACGGCGCTCAAGGCGCCGAACTCGTTCGCCGACTCGGAATGCCCCGCGCCCTGCCCGTTCATTACGACGACTACGACGTCTTCCGTTCGCCGCTCGACGACTTCCTGGCCGAAGCCCGTCGGCTGGGGCTGCGGGAACGGCTGGTGCACTGCGGCC
Organism: Streptomyces sp. NPDC096012; assembly: GCF_040426375.1. Lineage (NCBI taxonomy): Bacteria > Bacillati > Actinomycetota > Actinomycetes > Kitasatosporales > Streptomycetaceae > Streptomyces > Streptomyces sp. NPDC096012. The sequence goes on along the minus strand of NZ_JBEOTD010000009.1, from coordinate 88,626 downwards.
GCGGGCAGCACGCGAGCGTGGCGCCCCCCGGCAGCGCGCCCGTAGTCCGCTGACACACACGAGCCTGCGATGGACAGGCTCGCCAAGCCTCTCGCTTGGATCGGCCCCGCCCATGGGACAACCGTCTGCCTGCCGTTCCCGACCGGTGTCCGCGGCCGATCAGAGTGGCCGGGCGGGGAGCCTCCACACGCGGTTTCAGTCTTGGCGGCGGAGGTCCAGCATGCAGAAGACCTTGTCGTAGCGGCGGTCGCCCACAGCCACGAAGTCGGGCAGACGGCCGTATTCGGTGAAGCCCAGCGACCGGTAGAGGCGCAGGGCGTTGCCGTTGTCACCACGGGCGTCCAGTGTGAGGACCTCGATACCGGCCCGCCGGGCGTCAGCGATCAGGGCAGCGGTCAGCGCACGGCCGACGCCACGTCCATGGGCGGCGGCATCCACCGCGATCTTCTCCAGGTCGGCGTGCGGCTGGTGCGTCGGCCGGGCATAGCGCAGCCAGTACCCCAGCCCGACCAGGCGACGGTCGAGGTAAGCGGCACGCAGGGCCCCGTCCCCGGCCCGCACCGCCCGCACGATGTGACCGCAGAGTTCCGCCACCTCGTCGCGCGAGGGTGGTTCGACCCAGCCGAGAGCGGCACCTCCGCGGACCAGGTCAGCCAGGATCCGGTGGGCCGACTCCGCGAACCGGGCGCCAAGGTCCGGATCGGACATCAGTTCCACCGCGTCCAGGGCGACCGGCTCAGTGGTCCCGCTGCCGGTCACGCCCGTATTCATGACCACAAGCCTATCCAGCCGCCCCTGCCCCGGCTCGGCCGACGCTGCACACCCGGCGTCAGCCGAGCACCGTCACTGGGACATGCGCCTGGCCAAGTGATGGTGACGGCGATTCTTGGGAGCGGCCGGGGCCGCTCTTCGCCTCGCTTGGCCGGTCTTCGGAGAGTGGGGAGGGTGAGGAGCGAAAGAGCAGGTCTTGATCACCAGTGGATAAGCTCAGGCATGACCAGTGACTGGCGGAAGGACCGGATCGGGGCTGCTCTGCGGGGCGGGAATCCGACCGTGTTGCGGCGACTCGAGTCCGGCTTCGCGGTGATAGGCGACGTTCAGTTCCTGCCCGGGTACTCGGTTCTCCTCACGGACGAGCCGGGTGTGCAACGGCTGACCGACCTGCCCAAGGCCAAGCGGCTTTCGTTTCTGTCCGACATGGACCGACTCGGAGAAGCGGTTGAGCGGGCCTGCCGGCGGTTGGACCCCGAGTTCCGCCGGGTCAACCTGGAGATCCTCGGCAACACGGATCCGTTCTTGCACGCCCATGTCTGGCCCCGGTTCGAGTGGGAGCCGGCCGAGCTGGTGGGCAAGCCGGTGTGGCTGTATCCGGGCGACCGGTGGAGCGACGAGCGGTTCAGGCTCGGCCCGCGGCACGATGCGCTGCGGGATGCGATCGGCAGTGAACTGGACCAGCTGACGGCCTGACCGAGTGGGCCTGCCGACCGCAGGCGGGCGGTCCTACGCCTCCTCGAAGGAACCGGGCCCGTGGCGTCGGCGGTTGGCCCGGCTCAGCCTTCTTTGTCCTGTGAGTGGAAGAAGTAGCGGCAATCTGTGCTCATCTTCTTCCCAGGTTCGGCGACCGCTGCTACGTTCCCTTCGAAAGCCGACACAGGTGGCCGAAAACTGGCGGGGAGGGGCACGTGAGGCGCATGACGGCTCGACCGGCGAACGCGCACCAGGCCCGGCTGCTGAAGCTCCTGCGGGACGGCGGCCCCAACTCCCGTGCTCAACTCGGCGACCAGGTCGCCCTGTCCCGGTCCAAGCTGGCCGTGGAGGTGGACCGCCTCCTGGAGACGGGACTTGTGGTGGCCGACGGACTCGCCGCCTCGCGCGGCGGTCGCCGGTCCCACAACGTCCGGCTCAACCCGGAACTGCGGTTCCTCGGCGTCGACATCGGCGCGACCTCGGTCGACGTCGCCGTCACCAACGCCGAACTGGAGACATGCGACGCGGGGTGCACGACCATCTCCCGTTCGGCGAGGGCGAGATCGACTTCCCGCCCGTCCTCGCGGCCCTCGCCGCCACCGGCTACCAGGGCCTGACGGTCGTGGAACTGCCCCGCCACTCCCACGCCGGCCCGCACCACGCCGCCACCTCCCTGCCGTTCCTCCGCCACGCGACCGGCGTTTCTGCGGGGGCCGTGCCGGAAGGGGGCGCGTCGTGAGTTTGCGTGTTGCCGGTTCTTCTCTGTCGTTCGTGCGCCGTACGGCCGTCCGTGTGGCGGGGGCCGTGCCGGAAGGGGGCGCGTCGTGAGTTTGCGTGTTGCCGGTTCTTCTCTGTCGTTCGTGCGCCGTACGGCCGTCCGCGCGGCGGGCGCCGTGCCCGAAGGGAGCACTTCGTGACCCACTCGACCGTCGTAGTGGAGCCTTCGCCGGACGCCCTGCGCGAGGATCTCGAGGCACACCTCGATCCCGCCGCCCGCGCATGGTTCCGGCGGGCCCTGGAGGAGGCCACCGACCACCCCGGCGGACACGGACCGATCTCCGCGTGGGAACTGCGGCTCGCGGAGGCCGGGCGGCGCTGCGGCAGCCGGCACGCCGACGCCGCCCGCGTCCTGATCCTGCACGCGGCCCACGCGGACACCGCCGCCCTCACCCGTGTCTACCGGCAGGGCACCGCCGCCGAACGCCGGGCCGTCCTGCTGGCCCTGCCCCACCTCGTGCCCGGTCCCGGCGCGCTCCCCCTCGTCGAGGACGCCCTGCGCACCAACGACACCCGACTGCTCGCCGCCGCCGTCGGCCCGTACGCGGCCCGCCACCTGGACGCCCACGCCTGGCGGCACGCCGTCCTCAAGTGCCTGTTCACCGGCGTCCCCGTCGATGCGGTGGCCGCTCTCGCCGAGCGCGCCCACGCGGATGCCGAACTCGCCCGGATGCTCGCCGACTTCGCGGCCGAGCGCACCGCCGCCGACCGCCCCGTCCCCAGCGGCCTGTACCGCGTGCTGGCCCTGGCCACCGCCGAGACCGGCAAGGAGTCCTGATGCGCCTGTTCGACCCGCACATCCACATGACGTCCGGGACCACCGACGACTACGAGGCCATGCGGGCCGCCGGCATCCGGGCGCTGGTGGAACCCTCCTTCTGGCTGGGCCAGCCCCGCACCTCGCCCGCCTCCTTCCTCGACTACTTCGACTCCCTGCTCGGCTGGGAGCCGTTCCGCGCCGCCCAGTACGGCATCGCCCACCACTGCACCACTGCACGCTCGCCCTCAACCCCAAGGAGGCCAACGACCCCCGCTGCGTCCCCGTCCTGGACGAACTGCCCCGCTATCTCGTCAAGGACCAGGTCGTCGCGGTCGGCGAGATCGGCTACGACTCGATGACGCCCGCCGAGGACAAGGCCCTCGCGGCCCAACTGCAACTCGCGGACGAGCACGGCCTGCCCGCCCTCGTGCACACCCCGCACCGCGACAAGCTCGCGGGCCTGCGCCGCACCCTCGACGTCGTCCGTGAGTCGGCCCTGCCCATGGACCGGGTCCTCGTCGACCACCTCAACGAGACGACCGTCAAGGAGGCCAAGGACAGCGGCTGCTGGCTGGGCTTCTCCGTCTACCCCGACACCAAGATGGACGAGCGGCGGATGGTGGACATCCTGCGCACGTACGGATCCGAGAGGGTACTCGTCAACTCCGCCGCCGACTGGGGCCACAGCGACCCGCTCAAGACGCGCAAGGTGGCCGACCTGATGCTGTCGGAGGGATTCGGCGAGGACGACGTGGACCGCGTGCTGTGGCGCAACCCGGTCGCCTTCTACGGGCTCAGCGGACGCCTGGACCTCGAGGTGGCCCAGCCGGACGCCAGCCACGAGGGCAACTCCCTCGCCCGCGGAGGCGAGTGAGCCATGCGCTTCCGGCACCCGGACGGTACGACCGTCCATCTCGCCTACTGCACCAACGTCCACCCCGCCGAGACCCTCGACGGCGTCCTGGCCCAACTGCGCGACCACTGCGAACCGGTCCGGCGCCGGCTCGGCCGCGACCGTCTCGGCATCGGCCTGTGGCTCGCCCACGACGCCGCCCGCGCCGTGGACACCGACCCGTCCGCCCTGCGCGCCCTGCGCGGCGAACTCGACCGGCGCGGCCTGGAAGTCGTCACCCTCAACGGTTTCCCCTACGAGGGCTTCGGCGCCGAGGAGGTCAAGTACCGTGTCTACAAGCCCGATTGGGCCGACCGCGAGCGCCTGGAGTACACCACCTCCCTGGCCCGGATCCTCGGTGCCCTGCTGCCGGACGACGTCACCGAGGGCAGCGTCTCCACCCTGCCGCTAGGCTGGCGCACCACCTGGACCACCGACCGCGCCCGCAGGGGTCACGACGCCCTGCGCACCCTCGGCGCCCGCCTGGACGCGCTGGCGGAGCTGACCGGGCGCTCGATCCGCGTCGGGCTGGAACCCGAGCCCGGCTGCACCGTGGAGACCACCCACGACGCCCTGGCCCCGCTCACCGCCGTCGGCCACCCCCGCATCGGCGTCTGCGTCGACACCTGCCACCTCGCCACGTCCTTCGAGGACCCGCAGGCCGCGCTGGACGGGCTCACCGCCGCACGGATCCCCGTGGTGAAGTCCCAGCTGTCGGCGGCCCTGCACGCCGAACACCCCGCCCGGCCGGAGGTGCGCGCGGCCCTCGCCGAGTTCGCCGAACCCCGCTTCCTGCACCAGACCCGCACCCCCGCACCCGCCGGCCTGCGAGGCACCGACGACCTGGCCGAGGCCCTGACCGGCGACGCCCTGCCGACGACGGCACCGTGGCGCGCCCACTTCCACGTCCCGCTCCATGCGGCCCCCGCCGCACCGCTGACCGCCACGCTCCCGGTGCTGCGCGGCGCCCTCGCCCGGCTGGTCGGCGGCCCCCGCCCGCTCACCCGGCACCTGGAGGTCGAGACGTACACCTGGCAGGCGCTCCCGCCCGGCCTGCGCCCACGCGGCCGGGACCGGCTGGCCGACGGCATCGCCGCCGAACTCTCCCTCGCCCGCGACCTCCTGACCGACCTCGGGCTGAAGGAGCTGCCGTGACCGCGTCCCCGGCGCGAAGGAGCTGCCATGACGACGACCGACCCCGGCGCGAAGGCACAGCCGTGACGGCGACCGATCCCGTGCGCGGGGGAGCTGCCGTGATGGCGACCGATCCCGTGCGTGAAGGAGCTGCCGTGACGGCGACGGACCCCGTGCGCGGGGGAGCTGCCGTGACGGCGACGGACCCCATGCGTGAAGGAGCTGCCGTGACGGCGACCGACCCCGGCGCGAAGGAGCTGCCATGACCGGGCCCACCCCGCTTCTCGTCCTCGACGTGGTCGGCCTCACCCCCCGTCTCCTCACCCACATGCCGCACCTGAGGGCCCTCGCCGACGCCGGCTCCCGGGCCCACCTCGGCACCGTCCTGCCCGCCGTCACCTGCGCCGCCCAGTCCACCTTCCTCACCGGAACCCTGCCCGCCGAACACGGCATCGTCGGCAACGGCTGGTACTTCCGCGAACTGGGCGACGTCCTGCTGTGGCGCCAGCACAACGGCCTCGTCGCCGGCGACAAGATCTGGGACGCGGCCCGCCGCGCCCACCCGGGGTACACGGTCGCCAACATCTGCTGGTGGTACGCCATGGGCGCCGACACCGACATCACCGTCACCCCGCGCCCGGTCTACTACGCCGACGGCCGCAAGGAACCCGACTGCTACACCCGGCCGCCCGCCCTGCACGACGAACTCACCCGTGAACTCGGCACGTTCCCCCTCTTCCACTTCTGGGGCCCGGGTGCCGACCTGGTCTCCAGCCAGTGGATCATCGACGCCACCCGCCACATCCTGCGCACCCGGCAGCCCGACCTGACCCTGTGCTACCTCCCGCACCTCGACTACGACCTGCAGCGCTTCGGCCCCGACGACCCGCGCTCACTGAAGGCCGCCACCGACCTGGACGCGGCCCTGGCACCGCTGCTGGACGACGCCCGCGCCGAGGGCCGCACCGTCGTCGCGCTGTCCGAGTACGGCATCACCCGCGTGCACCGGCCCGTCGACATCAACCGCGCGCTGCGCAGGGCAGGCCTGCTGGAGGTCCACACCCAGGACGGCATGGAGTACCTCGACCCGATGGCGTCCCGCGCCTTCGCCGTGGCCGACCACCAGATCGCCCACGTGTACGTCCGCCGCCCCGAGGACCTGGCCGCCACCCGCGCCGCCCTCGACGGTCTGCCCGGCATCGAGCAACTCCTCGACGACCAGGGCAAGAAGGCCCACCACCTGGACCACCCGCGTTCCGGCGAACTCGTCGCCGTCGCCGAGCCGGACGCCTGGTTCACGTACTACTACTGGCTCGACGACGCCCGCGCCCCCGACTTCGCGCGGCTGGTGGAGATCCACCGCAAGCCCGGTTACGACCCCGTCGAGCTGTTCATGGACCCCCTCGACCCCTACGTCAAGGTCAAGGCGGCCTCCGCACTCGCCCGCAAGAAGCTCGGCCTGCGCTACCGCATGGCGGTCGTCCCCCTCGACCCCTCACCCCTGCGGGGCAGCCACGGCCGCCTCCCCACGAGCGACGACGAGGGCCCGCTCCTCCTGTGCTCCACCCCCCGCGCCGTCGGAGACCGCATCGCGGCCACCGACGTGAAACCGCTCCTGCTGCACCTCGCCGGTCTCGGCACCGGTGACCCGTCGACAGAGAGGCACCCGTGAACACCACCCAGCACACCGACGAAGACCTGCGTCGCAGTCTCGGGATCGGCCGCCGCCGCTTCCTGAGCACCTGCACCGCCGTGGCGGCCGGTGCCATCGCCGCCCCCGTCCTCGGCGCCGGCCCCGTCCAGGCCGCACCCCGGCCCGGCGGCACCGGCCGGGGACAGGCCCTCGTCCCCGCGGACAAGCGGGGCATCATCCTCTACACCGTCCGTGACGCCACCGGCCGTGACCCGCTGTCCACCTCCCTTCCGTCGGGTTTCCGCGCCGTCTTCGAGCAACTCGCCCGGTTCGGCTACCGGCAGGTCGAGTTCGCCGGCTACGGCCAGCACCCGAACGCCCCCGGCGGCGCGAACCTGGAGACCGTCCAGGGCGCCAGGCTGCTGCGCCGATGGCTGGACGAGTACGGGCTGCGCGCCCAGGGCAACCACGGCTTCATCCCCGGTTCGTGGCCGCTGACCGCCACCGACCTGGACACCTTCAAGAAGCACCTGGAGATCGCCAACATCCTCGGCATGGCCCACGTGGGCACCGGCGGAGACCCCACCAGCAGCTCCTACAAGTCCGACTGGGACGTGGCCGCCGACAAATGGCACGCCCTCGGTGAGATCGCCCGCCGCGCCGGCCTCAAGCTGTACACCCACAACCACGACGCTGCCTACGGCTTCCTTCTCGACGGCGGCCCGCTGGACGCCCAGGGACGGCCGACCCGCAGCTCCGGCGTCCGCAAGCTGGAGTACTTCCTCGGCATCACGGACCCGAAGCTGGTCTGGCTGGAGATGGACATCTTCTGGGCGCACGTGGCCCAGTACAAGTTCCGCACGTACACCGCCCACGACGGCTCCACACAGACCGACGTCTTCGACCCGGCCGGCCTGGTCACGCGCCACGACAAGCGGTACCCGCTCTTCCACGCCAAGGACGGCGTCGTGAACACGACCAACGGGATGGGCTACGACATGGTCCCGTTCGGCACCGGCGTCATCGACTACCGCGGATTCTTCTCCCGCGTCGGCCACCGGAACTACCACAACCCGATGGTCGAGCAGGACAACGCCCCGAGCGCCACCGACCCGTCCCAGTCGCTGGCACACGCGGCGATCGGCTACCGCAACCTGGCCGCACTGCGCCGCTAGCGGCGACATGCGGCACGGGGCCTCCGCGGAGACACCGGGGAGGCCCCGGCCCCGGCTCGCGGGCCGGGAAGTCCCGGCCCAGGTCCATGGGCCGGGGCAGAGGCGCGCCCAGGTCCCGGACGGCCGCGAGGGCCGGGCGCGGGACATCGTCTTCGGGCTCCGTGACGCCCCGCGTGCGGTCGCCGGCGTTCTCGCGCTCACCACTGCGACGCTGCGCGCGGTGACCCTGCGGCGGCCGGCGGACGCGTCGGCCGGGCGGTGACAGTGGGCACAGGGTCCGGACGCCACGCCGCGGGACGCCGTACCCGACGAGGAGCGACCGGCCGGGTCACACTTACAGCTGGTGTGCCGACGAGACGAGGTGGTCGCGGATGAAGTTCGGAGTATCGACATTTGTCACCGACGAGGGCATTAGCCCCAAGGCGTTGGGACCCGCCCTGGAGGAGCGCGGATTCGACTCCCTGCTGCTGGCCGAGCACTCGCACATTCCGGTCGAGCGGGAGTCCCCGTACCCGGGGGGCGGCGAGCTGCCGAGGATCTACTACCGGACGCTCGACCCGTTCGTCGCGCTCGCCGCTGCCGCCTCGGTGACCCGTGACCTGCTCCTGGGCACCGGCATCGCTCTGGTGGTCCAGCGCGACCCGATCCACACCGCGAAGGAGGTCGCCTCCCTCGATCTGATCTCCGGCGGCCGGGCCGTGTTCGGGGTCGGCGCGGGCTGGAACCGCGAGGAGATGCGCAACCACGGGACGGATCCGGCCGTCCGTGGAAAGCTCATGGACGAACGCATCCGCGCCATGATCGAGCTGTGGACCAAGGAGAAGGCCGAGTTCCACGGCGACTTCGTCGACTTCGACCCCGTCTACGCCTGGCCCAAGCCGGTCCAGAAGCCGCATCCGCCCATCTGGGTCGGCGGCGAGAGCGAGCGCGCCTTCGAGCGCGTGGCCGAGTACGGTGCGGCGTGGATGCCGAGCGAACCGCCGCTCGAGAAGCTCGGTGAACTCATCGCACGCATGCGGCAGAAGGCCGGTGGCCGCCCGTCCGTCGTGGTGTACGCGGGCCGTCACGACCGGGAGGCGCTCGACACCTACGCCGAACTCGGCGTCGAACGCGTTCTGTTGTATCTGCCGACCCTGCCGGAGGACCAGACGCTGCGCACCCTGGACGAACTCGCCGAGGCCACGTCCGGCCACCGTGACGGCTAGCGACTGCCGCTGAACAGGAGCCGACCGTGCCGGACATGGCCGAGGACGAGGCGCGCCGCCGGTTCACGACCGCGCGGGTGGCGCGCCTGGCGACGGTGGACGCGGGCCTGCGCCCGCATCTGGTACCGGTCGTCTTCGCGGCCCGCGGCGAGGAGATCGTCACGGCCGTCGACTGGAAACCGAAGAGGTCGCAGCGGCTGAAACGGTTGGACAACATCGCGGCCCACCCGGCTGTCTGCCTGCTCGTCGACGCGTACGACGAGGACTGGGAGCGGCTGTGGTGGGTCCGCGCGGACGGCGAGGCCCGCGTGCTGCCGCCCGGCACCCAGGGCGAGTACCCGGCGGCCGTCACCCTGTTGCGCGAGAAGTACGCGCCGTACCGGCAACGACCGCCGGCCGGTCCGGCGCTCGTGATCAGCGTCAGCCGATGGCACGGCTGGCACGCCGCCCCGGGGGGCTGACCGTACCGGCAGGGGAGACGCCGCCCGGCGTCAACAGGGCCGGCAGGCGACCCGCCGCACACCGAGTGGATCCGGCGGGGCGAACGATGCGGTCAACCGTCGATCCGATCCTTCGCCGGGGTTCGGCGCGGGGGGCGGCCTGCGCACCGACGCCGGCCGCCTCCCAGGCACCGGATTCGGCTCCGTTCGCCCAGTGCCGCGCCGGTGGCGGGGGGTGTCGCGTCGGGCCATGTCAGTGCTTCGCCGCGAGGGTGACCAGTTCGACGGCCTCGGCAAGACCGAGCTGCGGAGCCGTCCGGCGCAGCTCCCTGATCGCCCGAACGGACTTGTCCCCCGCGGTCAGCCCGGCCCGGCCGAGGGTCTCGCGGGCCCATCGGATCTTCAGGTCCTCGTCACTGCGGGCGGCTGCCTCGATCACCGTCAGTGCCTTGCGCAGTCCGGGTGCCTCCGCGGCGTCGGCGTGCGCCAGGGCTTCCTTGACGGCGGCGAGGGCGTCGTCGAGATCGTGCAGGACCACAAGGTTGAGGTGGCGGGTGGTGTGCATCGGCGTCCTTTCATCGACGTTCTCGTCGTGTATGAGGAGGTGCCTTTCAGGACAGTGGTTGCGTCGATGTCGGCGCACACGGGGAATGCGTCGGCGTCAAAGCCGAGTTGGGGTGCCTGCCCATGAGTCGAACGTGCGGAAACCGCCGCCGAACGGGACGCCCATGACGGGTGTCACCGACCCGTGCCACTCTTGCTCCCATGTCCGCGCGAAATCGAAGACTGCCCCGGCACCGTGCCTGGCCACTGACCACCACCGACATCAGCGAGTGCCTCGGCCCCCGTATGGACCGCGTCACGGACCTCCGGTTCCTCACCGGGCACGACAGCGGGACGATCGTCCTGGGAGCCGAATGGATTGCTCCAGAACCCCGCAACCACGGCCGCGGCATCCACCCGGACACGATCGGCTTCCGCATCGACGTCCACCCCGTGGACGCCACTGAGCGTGCTGCCACCCGAGCCCTCCTGCAGACACGCGCCCTCCCGCAACTCCGCGAATGGGTCGCACAGGCCGTCGCCGCCGACGAGACCTGGCTACAGACCCCTCACCGCCACTACTGGCGACTCACCGACGGCCACCTCACCCACCGCGACGAAGCGTGAAGCGAATCCGGATGGCGCCCCGCGGCCCGGCTGTGCCGTCCACCGCCGCCCGGTCGCTCGTCCAGCAGGTCGGTATCGCCATCGCTGCCGCCGGCGTGCTCGTCGCGGCCGGCGTCGGCATCGCCCGGACCGCGGCCTCACAACCCACTGTGGCGGGTTCGGTCAGGGGGCCGAGGTGCGACCGCCTCGCCCGTCGCCTGGGCGCGCACGGGCCGGTGCGCGGCACCTTGGGTGCCCGGGGACGCGTTGTCGTGGTGCGTGAGGTGCGCGATGGCGGGAATGCGGGCGGGGCGCGTATGCCCTCTCCTCGGCGGAAGTAACTCTTGTTTTGGGCGCTTGTAGGGACGGAGTAAGGGCATGCGGTGGTCAGGAGGTTGATAACTATGGTTCCCCTGCTTCTGGTTCTTCTGCTGGCTCTGATCCTGTTCGGTGCTGGTTTCGCGCTGAAGGCGCTGTGGTGGATCGCGGTGATCGTGCTCATCGTGTGGCTGCTGGGCTTCGTCGTCCGGTCCGCGGACAGCGGCGGCCGAAAGGGCCGGTGGTACCGCTGGTAGCCGAAAGCGGCTGAGCGTGCGGAGCACGCCGCCCGCGAAGTGATGTGGGGCCCGGCCGGAGACGGCCGGGCCCCACACGCGCATGTGGACACCCCCACGGGTGGCCGGAAGAGATCGGGCGTATCGGACGCAACGCGGGGTACGCGAGCAAAGCGGCGGCCCCGCAGAATCAGCAGTGGAACCCTGCCTCCTAAATTCTGCGGGGTCGCCGCGCCGGCTCCAGCGGCTTGGCCCGGTCCGTCCTGACGGCTCTTCGCTCACGGGCCCACGGACGGTGTGGGTCCGCCTCCCGTGGCTGGTCCGAGCCGGCCGCCGGGGTGACGGCGTATTTCCGATGCGTAGCCGTACGGCCTCCGGGCGAGTGGGGCGTCCCGGAAGCCGTACGGGCTCGACCCCCCGGCTCAGCCCTCCGGTCACCGCACGGCTCAACCCCCGTTCGGGCCCGTCCAGTCGGCCGGCACATGCCCGAGGCGGACGCGTTGCGGATGGTCGCCGACCGGCACGGACAGGACCTTCTGCCCGGTGGCGAAGTCGATGGCCGTGATCCGGTCGGCGCCGGCCTCGGAGATGACACAGTCCTTGCCGTCGCCGCTGACGGTCGCCCAGTACGGCGTCGAAGCCGTGACGAGCGGGCCCACGTCGAAGGTGGCCCGGTCGACGACGGTCGCGTAGTTGTCCATTGTCCCGGCCACGCACAGCTTGGTGCCCTGCGGGTTCATGGAGATGCCGTGGTGGCGGGAGTCCAGCAGCCAGGTGGTCCGGTCCTGATTCGTCGCCGGGTTCTCCGGGAGCGTCCGCACCCGGGTGATCTTGTCGGTGGCGACGTCGTACTCGAGGAAGCCGTTGAAGAACGACACCTGGAAGTACAGCTTGGACCAGTCGGGCGTGAAGGCGGCGGGCCGCACCGCGTCGGAGAAGTCCTTCAGGCCGATCGCGTCCAGCCGCTGTCGCATGTCGATGGTCCTGACCTGCTTGAACGTGGTCGCGTCGACGATCGTGATGTGGCGGTCACCCTTGGTCCAGTCCCAGCCCGGAGCGTCGAGGGAGGTGGTCACCTCGCCGATCGACATGTTCCAGATGTACTTCCCGCCGTCGGTGAAGAAGTTCTCGTGCGGCTTGTCGCCGGTGCCGAACTCGCCGACTTCCCTCCCCGTGACGACGTCCAGTACCTGCACCTTGTTGGCGGTGGAGGCCGAGACCGCGACGCGGGTGCCGTCGGGGGAGACGGCCATGTGGTCGGCGCGGTAACCGGCCACCGGGAAACGCCAGTTGACCTTGTCGGTCGCCAGGTCGATGGAGACCACGTCGGCGAAACTCGGGCGTGAGACGACCACGGACTTCCCGTCCGGGGTGGAGTACATGTCGTCCACGTACTGGTCGTGTCCCTCGCCGACCTCGTTGCGGATGGACGTGTAGTAGATCCACTTGATCGGGTCGGCGTTGATCTCCGCCAACCGCTGCTGCTTGTCGGGGACGACGTCGATCCGGCCGACCTTCGCGAAGTCGCCGGAGGACGTGACCACATCGGCGGTGCCGTCCCAGTTGTTGCCGACGAACAGCACCTCGCGCAGGCCGTCGGACGTGGCCGGGGCGGCGGAGGCGGCGGCCGCCGGTGCGGCAGCGGTCAGGACGAGGGCGGCGGCCACGGAGCACAGGTGCCTGGTTCTGGAGGCAGGCATGACTGCTCTCTCTCTTCAAGGGATTCTGCGGAGGGAATCTGAACACGCGCGCTTTCACTGTGTGCTTACTGAAAAGTAAGGAGGAGGCGGGCTTCTCGACAAGATGTGTGCACGACAAGATTGGAGCGGTGGCACGGCGGAGGGGGACGCGTGACGGGGAGGCTGAGAGCGCCGACGGGCCGCTACGGCGGCAGGACCGCGGCGGAGCGCCAGGCCGAGCGGCGCCGCCGGTTCCTGGACGCCGCGCTGCGGCTGTTCGGCGAGGGCCCGGGCTACCGCGGCACGACCGTCGCCGCGCTGAGCCAGGCCGCGGGCCTGTCCACCCGCCAGTTCTACGAGGAGTTCCGCACCCTGGAGGACGTGCTGGCCGCGCTCCATCTCCAGGTCAACGACTGGGCCGAGCAGGCGGTGCTGGACGCGCTCGCCTCGGCGCAGGGCCTGCCGCTGGCCGAGCGGGTCGCCGTGCTCTTCCACGCCTACGCCCGCGACGTCACCTTCGACCCGCGCCGCATCCGGATCGCCTTCGTGGAGATCATCGGTGTCAGCGCCCGCCTGGAGGAGCAGCGGCTCGCCCGGCGGGCGCACTGGATCGACCTCATCCGCGGCGAGGCGGACGCGGCGGTGGCGCGCGGAGAGGCGGCTCCGCGCGACTACCGGCTCGCGGCGGCGGCCTTCATCGGCAGCGTCAACGGCCTGCTGCACGACTGGAGCCGGGGCTGGGTGGACGCCACCCTGGACGAGGTGGTGGACGAACTGGTGCGGCTCCTGCTGGGGATGCTACGGCCCGAGGGCTGGCGTCCCGGACCCGGGTGAGACACGGCGACGGGGGCGCGTCGGTACCGGTCGCGTAGGCCCTGGCCGGGGTTACCGGGACACATCCACCGGACCGTGCGGACCAGGCACGTTCCGCGGGCGCCCGGGGACGCGGCGGGTGCCGGTTCGGGTCCGTCGGGGCGCCGGGTCTGCCCCGGGTTCGCCCCGCGGGACATGAGGACGCGACCGTCTCCCGTGGAAGTGTTGGAGCCGGCCCCTTCACTTGTGAGCGCCGGAGGACGACGAAGATGAGCGGTGCGTTCTACCGCAACGACGCGCTCTCCGCCGCCCGTGTCCACCGTGACGCGGTGGCCCAGCGAGCCACGGCGGCGATGGGGGCTCGTCCCGCTGACCGACGCCGAACTCCGTGACGTGGTCAAGAACGAGGAGATGGCCGAGTTCCTGCTCAGCGTCCAGGACCCCGTCGCGATGGCGGCCCACCTGAACAACTTCACCGGGGCGGAGAAGCTGGCGGAGGTCAAGAAGATCGCCGCGTACAAGAAGGAGGTCTTCCGGGACTGAGCAACCACTTCCCGGCGACACCGCAGGCCCCGGACCGCACGAACGCGCCGACGACGTCCAGCAGGTACGCGTCCGGCACTTCGTCACCGTGCTGCGGACCGTGGCGGTCGCGGCGTACATCCCCGGTGCACCGCGGCACCGGGTGCACCCAGTGGCCGGCCTCCCCGCCGCGACGCGGGCCGCACTGCCGTGCGTCCGGGGCACCTACCTGATGCGCTGAACGCGTTCTGTGCATCCGGTGACCCGTGGCCGTTTCGGGTGGCCGGCGTCAGCCGTGACAGGATGGACCCCATGAGTAACGTGTACTTCGACATCAGCATCAACGGCGCCCCCGCCGGCCGTATCGTCTTCAGCCTCTTCGACGAGGTCGTCCCGAAGACCGCGCGCAACTTCCGTGAGCTGGCCACCGGCCAGAACGGCTACGGCTACGCCGGGTCGGGCTTCCACCGCATCATCCCCCAGTTCATGCTGCAGGGCGGTGACTTCACCAACCACAACGGCACCGGTGGCAAGAGCATCTACGGTGAGAAGTTCGAGGACGAGAACTTCCAGCTGAAGCACGACCGCAAGTACCTGCTGTCGATGGCGAACGCCGGCCGCAACACCAACGGCTCGCAGTTCTTCATCACCACGGCCCTCACCCCCTGGCTCGACGGCAAGCACGTCGTCTTCGGCGAGGTCGTCGAGGGCCAGGAGCTCGTGGACCAGGTCGAGGCCCTGGGCTCGCAGTCCGGCACTCCCAAGGGCAAGGTCGAGATCGCGGCCTCCGGCGTCGTCGACGGCCACTGATCCAGGCCTCCCGCCTGATCCGATCCGCCGAGCGGAGGCCTGCGAAGCTCGCGGGCCTCAGCTTGTCCTTCGACCTCCGTGGTCGGCCCCAGGGGCGTCTCTCCGAGCGGATTCACTCAGCTGACGGCGTCGGTCCGGCTGCTGTCGCACCCCGGCCCGACGCCGTCGATCGCCGGCCGTCTCGTACGCGGATCGGCTGGGGCACGATCCGGGCCTGTGGTGGCTGCTGCGCTCGCGGCGTCCGGCTCCTGCCACCAGTCGTCTCCGCCGTCGTCTGCCAGGGATCGATCGAGATGGCCCCGCAGATCCCGAGCCACCCACCGGCGGCTGTCGTCACCGGCTCGGGCCGCATCAGGGTGACTCCCGACATCGTTCGGCCGCCCCACCCGGCATCCGTTGTGTGGCGCTCGTAGGCTGATGGTGCTCGGGGCTACTGCGGAGGTCTGCCATGCCCCGAACCGTCTGGTCCGGCGCCATCAGCTTCGGCCTGGTCACGGTGCCGATCAACGTGGTCAGCGCGTCCGAGGACCACAGCATCCGTTTCCACCAGTACCACCTGGCCGACCAGGGTCGGGTGCGCTACCGCAAGGTGTGCGAGCTGGAGGACCGTGAGGTGCCTCAGGAGGAGATCGGCAAGGGCTACGAGCTGACCAGGACGCAGGTCATCCCGATCACGGACGAGGATCTGAGCAGTCTGCCGCTGCCCACGGCGAAGGCGATCGAGATCGACGCGTTCGTGCCGCTGGCGTCGGTCGACCCGATCCGGATCGCCGAGGGCTACTACCTGCAGCCCGCCGGGCAGGTCGCGGCCAAGCCCTACAAGCTCCTGGTCAAGGCGCTGGGCCGTTCGGCGAAGGTGGCCGTCGCCAAGTACGCCTGGTCCGGGCGGGAGCGGCTCGGCCTGCTGCGCGTGCGTGACGACGTCCTGGTGCTGCACGCGATGCGCTGGCCGGACGAGATCCGCGATCCCGCGGAGTTGCTGCCGCCCGCGGTGGAGGTGAGCGAGGCGGAGATCGAAGGGGCGCTTGCACTGATGGACTCGATGACGCGGGAGGATCTGGAGGGCGAGGAGTTCCACGACCGCTACACGGAGGCGATCGCGCAGATCATCGAGGCGAAGCGGGAGGAGAGGCCGCTCCCGGAGGCGCCCGAGCCGGAGGAGCCGGCCCAGGTGCTGGACCTGATGGCCGCACTGAACGAGTCCGTGCAGAAGGCCAAGGCCTCCCGCGGTGGGAACGAGTCCCCGGCCGAGGTGCATGAGCTGCCCACAGCGAAGAGGAAGCCGGCCGGCGAAAAGCAGCCCCCGGCGAAGAAGACCGCGGTGAAGAAGACGACCGCGAAGAAGACGACCGCGAAGAAGACGACCGCAAAGCAGACGACCGCGAAGAAGACCGCCGGTCGTCGCCCCCGCAGCGCTTGACGCCGGTCCTGCACCTCGCGCGGTCCTCCGAACCGCGCGCCGCGATCACGCGCTGGCGCGCGGGCCGAAGACCTCGAGGACTCCGAGCCGCCTCAGCCGGGAGACCCTCTTCTCGACGGTCGGGGCTCGAGGCAGGGGTATCGCGCCGTTCGCCAGTGGCCCCATGCCGGGCGAGACGCCCCTGGAGTGGGCCGTGGAGGCTTTCGCGAGCCGCGGCGCGCGTCCTGGGCGGACAGCCGCAGAGGCTCCGGCCGGCCGGAGCGCGGC
Organism: Streptomyces sp. NPDC096012; assembly: GCF_040426375.1. Classification (NCBI taxonomy): domain Bacteria; kingdom Bacillati; phylum Actinomycetota; class Actinomycetes; order Kitasatosporales; family Streptomycetaceae; genus Streptomyces; species Streptomyces sp. NPDC096012. The sequence goes on along the minus strand of NZ_JBEOTD010000009.1, from coordinate 71,929 downwards.
ACACCCGTGGCACCACGGCATCGGAGCGCGTACCGAGAAAACTCCTGTGCGCCGGCTCGCACACCTCTGCGACCATCCCCGCATGGCGCACAGTTTCGAGTCGCTGGTCATCCGTCACACCCACCGCCTCCCGTCCCCCCAGGGCTCCGCCGGCCAAGGGGCCGCCGCCGCACGGCAGTTCGACGCGGCGCTGGCATCCGTGGGCTTCAAGCTCTCGGCGGAGCTGCTGGCGCGGCTGTCGGGGCTGTGCGAGGCCGCGGTCGTGCACACCGCCAAGAGCACGCTGCGGACCGTGAGCGAGATGGTGGGCGACCACGCCCGTCACCATTCCTACTTCATCGACTTCCCGGCGAACGTGCCCGACACCGAAGAGTTCTGGATGCGCTGTGTGTCGCAGGCGCTGAGCGACGGCACATCACGCGAGAGCGTGCTGACGCAGCTGGCACACGGAGTGCTGGACCTGCTCAGCCTCCCTGCGTACGGCCGCTACCAGCACACCTACGAGGAGATGCTCGCGGCGCAGGACGAGCTGATCGCCGCGGCGGGCGACCGGGTGACCGTCCTGCACCTCGGGCGGGACCTGGACGACGAGCTCACGGACCTCTACCTGGCCTTGGCGGGTAGCACGACGCCACTGGGCGAAGACGACCTGCGCGACCTCAGGACCCTGGCCCAGCGCTGCGCGCCCGGCCCCCAGCCGGAGTCGATCCCGGTCCGGGAGAACCGGTCGGTCGTCAACGAGGCCCGTCTCGCCGTCGGGGCGGACCTCCTGCTGGACACCGTCGTCGACGTGCTGCGGCTGGCCTGCGCGCTGTCGGGCGGCGACGTGACGCTGCAGCAGCCGACCCGGTTTCGGGCTCTCTCGCGGCCGGCACGCCGCGCGTTGCTCGCGGGTCTCGACGCCGTCGTCGCGGCGAACCCCGCCAAGCTGGCGGACGTGCACGCCTACCGGGAGCCCTTCAAGCGGCTCGGCGAGCGCCTCCACCCGCACGAGTACCCGCGCTGGCCGCACGCCGCCGACGTGTTCGCCGTAGCGCGGGGAGAGAAGGAGGCGCGGTCTTTCGACAGCCGTGTCGAGGAGCTGCTCGACGCGTTCGACGTCCTCGGTGCCGTCCGGCTGCTGAAGTCCGCTCCCGGCAAGCTGTTCCGCGCCCTGGACCTCCTGCTGCGTATCGCCGCCGACCAGAAGGAGCGGGACGCGGTGGTGGCCGCCGCGGTGCGGGTGGCGCCCCAGGTCTCCGGCCGGGTCGTGCTCTCGGTCCGCGAGCACCTCCAGAACCGGGAGCGGGAGACCGGCGAACCCCGGATCTTCATCAACCGCCGAGGCCGCGGCTGGGTCGCCACCGACGTACGGCCGCCCGTGCCCGCCGCCGACCGCGACCGTCTGATCGCCGCCCTCGACGCCGAGATCCGCGGCAGACTTCCGGCACCGGGCCGGCTGCTGCTCGACCCCGACGTCCTCGACGTGGCACTCCCGCTCAGCGGCAAGGCGACCGCGGCCGGGCTCGGCGTACTGCCGCGAGGTTCGGTCTCGGCGGTCGACGGCGAACAGCTGCGTTTCTTCGTGTACTGGAAGGAGACCGAGGACCGCACCGACTACGACCTCTCGGCGCTGCTTCTCCGCACCGATTACAGCACCGACTCCTGGCTCTCCTACACCTCCCTCAGGGCTGTCGGCGGCGAGCACTCGGGCGATGTCACCGAGGCCCCCGAGGGGGCCTCGGAATTCATCAACCTGTCCCTGGACCGGGTACGCGGCACCTTCATCGTTCCGCAGGTCGACATCTATGCCGGCGAGAGCTTCGAGGAGGTCCAGGAGTCGTTCTTCGGTTTCATGCTGCGCGACCGTGAGCAGAAGGGCCGACCGTTCGAGCCGCGCACGGTGCGGACGAAGTCGGACCTTCGCGGGACGGGCCGAGTGGCGCTGCCGCTGGTGTTCCGGCGCGAGGACGACGGCCGGTGGCGCGCGAAGTGGCTGCACCTGTACCTGAAGGGCATCTCGGCGGGCAACCGGGTCGAGGAGAACCAGGTTTCGGTGTCCAAGGTGGTGCGCGCCGTCGTGGAGCGCGAGTATCTGACGGTGGGGTACCTGATCGACCTGATGTCCGGAGATGCCACGGCCGTGGAGCTGTGGGACGGCGAGCCGGCCAGGGATGAGCCCGTGACGTACATCGGTCTGGAACGCCCCGAGGGTCTGCACCCGGAGTCCCGTGTCATCACCCTCGAAAACCTGCGCGACTTGATCCCGGGCTGAGTGCTAGCGTTGCCCGCGGCGAGGCCATGAAGGGGCTTCCTTCTCCATTCCTTTCCTGAACGAGTTCCTTCGCTTTCCTCGCCGTCGACAGCGACTGGGAGGCGCCCGCGCGGCGCCTCCCCGTTTCGACATGTCCGGTGGGCCGTTGAGTTCGGGTCGACGAAATGGGGCCAGTCAGCTCGGGCTGGTGAATTCGGGTCGATGACCGGACTTCGCCGTGTCTCATGAGGCAGGGTGGTGGGCATCGCTGACTCGCCTTGCAGGAGATGCACGTTCGTTCACAGCGAGGGCTACCGGGTGACACAGTTTCGGACCGGTGATCTACAGCCCGAATCGCCTCCATCTTTTCGCGGATTCGGCGTCTCCGGCACGCTCATATGCCTGCGCCAGCCGTACCAGGGCGTCTCGACCTCCGATCTCAACGGCCCGTTGGGCGAGTCGTTCTGCAGCGTCGAGGTCCCCAGCCTGCTCGCGCCGCCGTGCCAGCCGCACCAGAGCGTTGATGTTTCCCGCATCAGCGGCCCGTTGGGCGAGCCGTTCTGCACCGTCGAGGTCCCCAGCCTCTCCGCGCCGCCAGGCCAGCTCCACCAGGGGGCCCGTGTCTCCAGCGTCGGCGGCCAGCCGGGCGGGGGCTTCCGCGCCGTCGAGGTCTCCAGCGCGCTGCCGCAAATGCGCCAGCTGGGACGGGGCACCCGTGTCTCCGGCGTTCATCAGCCGCTGGAGCAGCTGTTCTGCACCGTCGAGGTCGCCGACCTGGGTCCGCCGCCAAGCAAGCTCTGCCAGGGCGCTCGCGCCGCCGCCGTCGGCGGCGCGCTGGTACAAGTCGTCCGCGATGCTGAAGAAGCCTCGGTGATCGGCCGCTTCCGCCAAGGCTTCCAAGTCTGCTGTGTCAGCCGCGTGGTCCCGTGCCGCAGTCCAGAAGGAGGCCGGCGGGAAGGCGAAGCGGCGGACGGTGCGTGCGTGGTGGTCGAGGTAGTCGCTCAGGCGGTAGATGTCGGGGACGGCACCCATGCCATCGGGGCTGGCGACCGGCTCCAGAGCTGCCACCACGCCCATGACCCTGTCACACGCATAGTCGAGAGCGTGGGCGAACCAGGTGTCGGGTTCGGCGGCGGCACGCTGCTGCTCGGTCAGGTAGCCGGGGACAGCAGCCTTGAGGAGTGCAGCCGGCAGGGGTGAGCTGTGGCCGAGGCGGCGGGCGTCCATAGCGATGGTGATGACGGCGTGGCCGTAGGGGTTGTGGCTGGCGGCCTGGTTGTAGTGATCTACCAGTTGCGGACCTGCCGCGAGGGTCTGGGTGATCCTCCCGTCGGCGCTGGTGCTCACGGCCGTGGCCAGGGATCGGTCGTGGCGGACGAGCGAGCTTCGCAAGGCAGTGGTGGGAAAAGATGCCGGAACGTCGACTGGTGTGGCCTGGCTGAGCAGGGCTCGGGCGTTGTGGTAGGTGTCGTTGCCGTGCTTTGGGGTGGTGGTCAGGGTGCGGTGGTGGTCGGGCCACAGCGTGCCCAGGATCACGAACGGGCCGGGGTGCTCCAGTCGACTGCGCACTGCGGCGGCGGCCTCCTCTGCGTCGGTCCCGATGAGGTGGCTCTGGGCGTCGTCGAGCCACAGGACGGTGCGCGGGCCGAGGGCGTCGGCATCGAGCAGAGCGAGGAGCCTTCTGGCATTCTTCGGGAAGGCCAGCTGCCAGTCGTTCAGGCAGGCGCGGACGGCCTCGAAGCATGCACGGGTCTTGCCCGTGCATGACTCGGCGCGTACCAGTACCAACGTCGTCTGCGCAGCGCGAGCTGCCTTCACCAGTTGGTCGCGCAGTTGCCGGTCGTGGTCGCGTTCGATGTAATCCGGAAGGACGAAGGCGCGGTCGTCGGCCGCTCGGCGCGTGCCGTGGATGGCCGGGTGGACGCCGAGCTGTTGCGCCGTCCACGATGCGACAGGTCGAGGAGGATCGACCCGGGCGACGCCCTGCTTCCCGGAAATATGCTGATGGAGCTGCCCTACGCTGTAGGCCGCGATCCCGCCACGCGTTGCCTGGACAAAGGCGGACGGGGCTGGGCTCGAAGCCGGGGTGGTGGCACCGGGCCCGCTCAGCTCCCGGCCGGGCCCGGCTGCGGAGGGTTTCCCAAAGTCACGCTGCCCATGTTCAAGGCGGCGGCGGAGCTGTGGTCGGCACGGATGTCCACGTTCCCGCCGACGGCTGTCCCGCCCTGGCCGGCTGATACCCCCCTGTGGGCAGTGCACTGGCCAAGCAGGGCGCTCAGTTGCTCAGCGGCTTGGGCCCGCTCGGTGTCGTCGAGGCTTTCCAGCAGCGTCTCGATACGGACCTGCCACGCCGCCTCCTGACGGATGCGCATCCGCTCCAGCTCCGCCGGCACGGCGGTGTTCAGCTCGCCTGCGGTCTGGTCGAGGCGCGCCAGTTCGGCGTTCTCGCGCTGCGGGTCTCCTCGGCCGAGCCAACGGCCCAGCTGCTGGCGGAGCCCCGCCCATGCGTCAGTGCTTGCGGCCTGCACCACCGTGGTGCCCCCCACCGCGGCCAACGCCGTCATTGCCTCCGACAGCATTCTTGCCCCCTTCTTTGTGAGACTCGTCCTGTGGCACGCGCCGTACCAGGTGCTTCCCCCCATCACTTCACCGGACACGTGCCGGCCACCAGCCCCTCAGGCCATGTGCGATCTCCGGGTGTGGGGGATCGGCGTCGGGACGGCGTCCGCGCCGGCGATCTGGGCCGGCTGCGGGCGCTGTCCGACCGGGATCGCCTCTTCGGAAGCCGCTGCATCGCCGCTCGCACGGGTGAGGCCGCAGATGTTGCACCGCGGCCTGCTGGGGGAGGATGGAAGTGAGCGACGAAGGAGGCCCGTCATGAAATCCGGAGCTCCTGATTACGACGCCTGGTACTCGCGCACACCCTCGCAGGCCGAGGGCGAGCGGGACGAGACGGGCGAGCGCACCGCAAGGGAACAGCACCCCGACGTCCCACGGAGCGAGCCGTCCCAGGCGGAGGGCGAGCGGGGCGACGACACCTAGCGCCCCTGGACGATCCGCCGCCGGGGGCCGGGGAGGGTGCGCCGTGTTTTCGGCCTCGCTGTCACCGGTTCCCGGCCCGCCTGCCGTCCAGCACTCCCTGCAGGTGCGCGGCGGCGTTCCCGATTCCGCGTGTTTCCGCTGTCCGGCGCCTGCCTCGGCAAGGAGCACACCGCCGCGGTGGACGTGCTCGGAATCGCGTAGGGGCACTGTTCGTGTTCACATGTCGGCTGCTGCCGCCCGGATGTCCTGCTGCGCCTGCCCCATCAGCTCGTCCAGGTCGCCGACCTCAGGGTTCAGCTCCCGCGCGCGCGGTGCGATCTGCTGCAGCCATGCCGCAGTGGCCAGGGCCAGTTCGACGGCCTCCCGGGTCTGTTCCTCGCTGAGCAGTTTCTCGACCTTGAAAGCGAGGCTCGCGAGTGTGTCGTCGTCGGTGGCAGGCACCAGGTAGGGCTTGAGGCCCGGCGGGTACGGTGTCCGCTCCCGGTACTCACGCATCGCGGTCACGACCGCGGGCATCGCACTGTAGAAGTCGAGCAGGCCCATGAAGACGTACAGGCGTGCCACCACCCGTGGCAGGCCGGGATGCCGATCCAGCCAGGCCATCAGCTCCCGCTGATCACCGAAGTGGTCCATGAGCTGGGACATCGCCTCCGCGATCCGGTTGGGCCAGGTCCAGTGGAAGGGCAGCAGCCGCGCCACCTGATGGGCGAGCGCCGCCTCGGCCTCCGCGTCCAGCCTGCCGGCGACGAATTCGGCGACCTGCCCGCGGTCCAGTCCGTAGTCGGCCGGCGCCGTCCGGTCCTGTGAGCTCTGCGACGAGTCGTGGCGCAGACGCAACAACTTGGTGCTGATCTTGCTCAGTGTCCGGTTCCGCATTGTTCCTCCCAGCTCGCGATGTGTTCTTCATCGTCCGGGGCGTCCGGACGACCAGCTCCTGCTCGGATCCCTACGACCGCCGCACCACCCCCGCAGTCCGCCGGACCGCGGCGAACGCGGCAGACCTCCCACCAGGTCAGTCCCACGGCGTCCGCGAAGCCGACGGCGATCGGCACGCCGGTGGAGCGCCGGATGCCGAGGGCCAAGGTCGCGTGCAGCGTGACCCGCACGACGAGCACGGCCGTCACCGGAGCCGGCAGGGGCCGCACCTCGCCGGCAGCCACAGACCGGCAAGGTAGGCGGGGGCCGCGGCGGCGGTCGACCGCACCGTCGGGACGGCGACGGGTTTCCTGCGTCGCCTGACCAGGTCCACCACCGGGGCCGGGGAAGTGAGCACGGTGCCGGCCGGAGCTCATGCGCTGCGGTTCCGGTGGGAGCCGGATGGTCCGCCCGGCCTGCCGGGCCGGTCCGGCGGTGCGTAGCGGTCGTCCGGCAGGCGGCGGGCGCGGGACTCCCCGACGGCCTCCCGCAAGGCCCCTGCGAAGCGCCCGGGACCCCACGACCGGCCGTGGACGGCCCGCTCGAGCCCTTCGCGGGTGGCGGGCCCGCTCTCTTCGAGGGCCCGGACCAGTTCTTCGATCTCCTCGTCGAGGCGCTGCTCGGCCATGGCGGAGGTGCGGCTCGCGGCGCCCGCGGTTCCGGCCATCCCCGGCGAGTAGAAGGAACTGCCCGAGCCGGCGCCCGGTCGGTACCGCCGGGCCCCGGTGCCTTCTCGCGCCCGGCGGCCGGCCGTGCGCTCGGCGATCCGCCGGTCCCGCTCGCGCGCGGCCAGCCGTACGCCCGCGGGGCGGAGGCGGTCGCGTTCGTCCTGGGGTGCCCGCTCACCCCGCCAGGCCGCGTCGGCTTCCTCGGCGGTCAGCGGCCTGGCGATGTTCTCCAGAGACTGCTGCTCGGCCTTCACCCCGAAGGCGACCTCGGCCAGCCCGCCGAGGGCCATGGCCGCCGCTCCGATGAAGAAGCCGGTGGCCACGAGGGTGGTGTTGCCACTGTGAATGAAGTGTCCGAACAGCAGCGGCCCGGTGATGCCGCCCAGGGCGGTGCCGACGGCGAAGAACAGGGAGATGGACAGGGCTCGCGTCTCCATGGGGAAGACCTCGCTGACGGTCAGGTAGGCGGAGCTCGCTCCGGCGGACGCGACGAAGAAGGTCAGCGAGACCAGAAGGAAGAACGACCAGGCCGTCAGCGAGCCGTTGACCAGCAGGACGGCGAGGAGCACCGCCATGGCGGCCGAGCCGAAGTAGGTGCCCGCGATCATCGGTTTGCGGCCCACGGTGTCGAAGAGCCGACCGAGCAACAGCGGGCCGAGGAAGTTGGCGATCGCGAAGATGGTCAGGAAGTACGGCACGGAGCTGGAGCCCACGCCGAAGAAGCCGCTCAGGAGCGTGCCCAGGTCGAAGACGATGGCGTTGTACAGGAAGGCCTGGCCGACGAACAGGGCGAGGCCGAGGAGGGCGCGTCGCGGGTACCGCTGCAGGGCCACTCGGGCGATCTCGGTGAACGGGATCACGTCACGTTGCCGCACGGTGACGGCCTCGGTCGGCTCGGGCAGGTCCTGACCGGTCTCCCGGCGCACCTCGGCCTCGATCTGGTCGACGATGCGTTCGGCCTCGTCCTCGTGACCGTGGATGAACAGCCAGCGCGGGCTCTCCGGTACATGGCGGCGGACCATCATGATGCCGAGGCCGAGGATGCCGCCGAGCCCGAAGGCCAGCCGCCAGCCGAGACCGGCCGGCAGCAGGTTCTCGTCGAGGAGCACCAGGGCGGCCAGGCTGCCCAGGGCGGCCCCCACCCAGTAGCTGCCGTTGATGGCCAGGTCCACCTGCCCCCGGTTGCGGGCGGGGATCAACTCGTCGATGGCCGAGTTGATCGCCGCGTACTCCCCGCCGATGCCCATGCCGGTGAAGAACCGGGCGAGATAGAGGTACCAGGCGTCGTGGGCGAAGGCGGTCGCGACCGTGGCGAGGATGTAGATGCCGAGCGTCAGCATGAACAGCTTCTTGCGCCCGTAGCGGTCGGTGAGCCGGCCGAAGAGCAGGGCACCGACGCACGCGCCCGCCACGTAGATCGCGGCGGCCGTGCCGATGTCCGCGCTGGTGAGGTGGATGCCGCTGTTCCGTTCGGTCATGCGTGAGGCGACCGCGCCCACGATGGTCACTTCGAGCCCGTCGAGAACCCAGACGGTGCCGAGGCCGATGACGATCCGCCAGTGGAACCGGGACCACGGCAGCCGGTCGAGACGGGTGGGGACCTTCGTGGTGATGACACGGGGTTCGGAGGTGGTGGTCATGCCGCCGCCCCTTCCACCTCGGGACACGGCCGCTCCGCCGTACGGGCGAGGGACCGGGCTCGCGCCCCGTGTCCGGCGTAACGTCCCTCCTCATGCTGCGCTGCCGTCTCGTCGGACACCGGTTCCGTTTCCGGAGCGAGGGCGCCACCATGCGCTGGCGCTGCGAGCGCGGTTGCGGGGCGCACGGCAGCAAGCGGTATGAGAGAGCCGAGGACGCGGAGCGTTATGCCCGGGCGTTCGACCACGAGGACGCCGAGGACCTCGGGCGACGGGCGCCGTTGGTGGGGCTCTTCCCCTTGCGCCTGTTGCGCGCCGTGCGGCTGGCACGAGCCAGGAGAGCAGGTTCGGCACCCGAGGACAGACCCACGGCACCCTGAGACGCTGTCCGGTGTGACGGCAGGCATGGCCTCACCTCGAGCTCTGGTCCAACGGTGCACGGGGTGACGGCGGCTTCCATTTTATGGCATTTCGTGCAGCTCGGTGGACATTCCGCCTCGATATCTCCCTTCGTTCGGCCAGTACAGGACGCGAAGTCGCCATTTGATCCGGCAGGCGGAAGCGCCGGGACGAAATGCTCGGCACGGTGAACACACGGCACAACCCATCTCCGCTGCTTCCGGCACGTCGTCGGCACGTGACGGCGAGCGGTCCGCGCCCAGACACACGGGCCGGCCGCCGACGACCGAGGGAATGCGAGCGGCCCCATCAGGGCACGGGACCCGAGCCGTGCCACGGCGCTCTGCGCCATTCCGGACAGCGGCGCTGCGCTCGGTCGGACCGGATCTTTGCCGGTCGTCCCGCGCTTCGCCGGGCTGCGGACCCACGGGTCGTCGCGGCGGGGCCGCCGGCCGAGGCGGCGAGGGGCCGCCGCAGCCCCACGGCGCCCTGTCCCGCGGCCCGGCTCGCGCTCTCCCGACGCCAGCCCGAGAGGCTGAGCACCGGTCAGCCGTGCGGCGTCGACGAGGCGCAGGACCTTCCCTGTCGAGGTGACGGTGAAGCGGTGGCCTTCGTGACAGCGGATGCATGTGAAGCCCGCCGCCTCACCGCGTTGAGGCAGCCGCGCAGGTCAGGGCCGGCCCGAACGCACCCATCGGCACGTGCGGCCCGGCCGGTGGCGGGGGCCGGCCGCCCGTACCGGTCACCGCCGCGGACTACCAGGGCCCGGGGTCGTCGAGCGGCATCGACAACCTTTGAGCGGCTTCAAGGTCGCCTCCGGCGGCGAGGCGCCGGCGCGGTCCGGCCCGCCGAGCAGTGGCCCGGTCGAACCTCGCCGAAGGGGGAGCAGGCCCGGCGGCCCGTCAGCGCGGTCCGGCGCCGCGGACGTTTCACCGATGAGTTCTGGGCGGTGGTGTGGTCTACCGGTCGACGAAGGGAGCGCATCATGCGCGAGATCATTGTCTGCACGTTCCTGACGCTCGACGGTGTCATGCAGGCGCCGGGTGGCCCGGACGAGGACGCCGAGAGCGGCTTCGAGCACGGTGGCTGGCAGAAACCGGTGGACGACGACGAGGTCGGCACGGCCATCGCCGGTTGGTACGAGCACGCCGACGCGATGCTGCTCGGCCGCAAGACGTACGAGATCTTCGCGTCGTACTGGCCGACCGCTGATCCCGGCAACCCGTTCACCGATCGGATGAACAGCATGCACAAGTACGTGGCGTCCCGGTCCCTGACGTCCGTCGAGTGGCAGAACTCCACGCTGCTGGAGGGCGACGTCGTTGCCGCCGTACGCAAGCTGAAGGGGTCCGACGGCGGCAACGTCAACGTCGTCGGCAGTGGTGACCTCGCCCAGACCCTCATGCGGCACGGCCTCGTCGACGAGTACCGGCTGACCATCCATCCGGTGATCGTCGGCACCGGCAAGCGGCTGTTCGCGGACGGAGCGATCCCCACCGCGCTGGAGCCGGTCAGTGTCTCGACGACGAAGGGCGGCACCGTCGTCGGCGTCTACCGGCCGAACGGCAAGCCCCGCTACGACAGCTACTAGTCGAGGATGCCGAGGGCCGTGTCCAGGCACCGGCGGACGCAGACGGACATCAGCTGTCGCAGTGCCTCCAGCGTCCGCCGCCGCAGTGCCGACGCGCCGCGCCGCCACGTCCTGTCTCACGGCCACGGCTCCGTGGGCCGCACCGTGTCAAAGGCGAGTCCGCTGGAGCTCTCGCCCGTGCCGGGGGCCTTCTCCCTGCGCACCCAGCTGTGCCAGGAGCCGTCGAACCAGCGGGCCAGCACCGGGCGGCGGGTCACGTACGCGCCGTCGCGCGGCACCTCCTCCTCGTGCAGCCACAGTCCGGGGGCGATCAGCCGGCCCTCGGGCCGCGAGTCGAGGCCGGGGCCGGTGAGCGTTGCCAGCCGGAACCGGATCTGGTCGGCCCGGATCGGCTCCGGGACCAGCGGGAACCAGTAGTCCGGTACGACGGTCTGCACGGCGTACGCGGGCAGTGCCCCGGCCACGGACGGCTCAGGAGGTGCGCTGCGCGCCCAGCGGTCACGGCGGTCGACCGGTTCACCGCGGCCATCGGTGTAGTGGTGCTGAACGGCCCACGCCAGGTTGGCCAGTTCATCGCGGGCCAGGACCACGTGTTCGAGGGGCTGTCCGGTCTGCCCGCGCTCGGTGGGCAGGATCAGCAGTCCGGACGCCGCCGGGTGGTCCGGGTCAGGGCAGTTCAGGGTGAACATCGACCAGGACGGGTCGTCCCGTCCGGCGCGCCGGACCAGGTGGTCGCGGCCGAACACGTCGCGCACCAGCACCTTGTCCATGATGGTCAGGGACGCGGTCGGCACCTCCAGCGGTACCAGGAACCAGTCGTTGCCGTAGACCGTGGCGAACGAGATCAGGAGCAGGCGGCCGGTGTCGAGGGTGGACACGTCCGCCGCCCCCAGGTCGACCCGGGCGTCCTCCATCTCCCAGAACCGGTCGGCGGGCAGCCCGCCGTAGCGCACGGTCGAGGGGAGACCCTCCTCGCTGAACGCGTGCGGCTGCGCCTGCGGTGCGGCCTCGATGTCGGGGTCGGGGTGCACGTCCAGGCTGTACCAGTCCAGGCCGTCGCCCTGGTACTCCTCGGCGCGCAGTACGGTACCGCCGGCGGACAGCTCGGCGGCGTACTCGAGTCGGTGCGGGTCGAAGCAGTCCGGGCCGCGCTCCGCCAGTTGTGCGTCCCACCAGTGCCGCCAGCGCGCGGCGACTTCGCCGAGTCGAGGGTCCGGTCCGCCGCCGAAGGTGCCCGCGTCCAGAGCCGCCGCCACCGACGCCGCGTCGGGCATCCGGCCGTCGAGCAGGCCGATCAGGCTCGCGTCCGCCTCGCCGGCCTGGAGCCGATGGGGGTCCAGCGCCGTGAGGGCGGCGCTGAGCACCCCGGCGTCGTCGGACATGCGCAACAGTGCCGCGCCGCCCTCGGCGCGCAGCCGCTCGTCGACCTGGACCGGCTCGTCCTCGATCCGGGTGTCCAGCGGGCCTTGGCCGAGTTCATAGGGCACCCAGTCGCCGGCCCCGGCGGGGCGCCAGGCGTCGATGGGCGCGCTGCTGCCGGTCATCCGGACCACCGCCGGAGAGCCGGCGTCCTGCGCGGTGAACTCCCCGAACTGCCACTGCCGGGTGAGCAGCCACAGGGGGTCGTGCACCTTGGCGGCCAGGCCGGTCTCGACGTCGGAGGCGCGGTGCCGGGATTCCAGCCGGAAGGGGCCGTCCGGGTCGGTGTTCGGCCTGCGGGTCTCGATCCTGGACAGGGCCTTCCCGGTCGCTCCCCGCTGGGAGATCCGGATGCCGGGCAGGAGGGAGCGCAGCAGGGGCAGGTCGTCGCAGTCGACGGCGCGCAGTTTGCCCAGTTCGAGCGTCTCGCGCAGCACCTGCACCAAGCCGTCGGCGGTCCAGCCGCGGTTCAGGTCCGGGGGGACCGCGATGAGCACGCTGTGCGGGGCCTTCGAGTCCGGGCGGTCGTAGTGGAAGGCGACGCCCGTCAGTTCGGTGCGCGGGGTCGGCTCGGGGCTCGGCGGCTGCTCGGAACCGGGGAGGAGTTCGATCCACTCGTCGAGTACGACGCCGGTGACGGCACCGTTCGGTGTGAGGTCGACCGGTGCGTGCCAGACCAGGTGAGTGGTGGCGGGTGGGCGCTGCCCGGCCGGGAAGGTGCCGCCGATCCAGGCGTCGCCCCCGGTCGTCGGATGCTGGGCTGCACGCAGCCGTTCCACCCGCCCGGCCCGGGTTCCGGCCAGCAGCAGCGTCTCGTGCAGGGTGCGCACCGCGGGCCGTACCGCCGCGTTGCGCCGCAGCCAGTCCTCGATGTCGGCGCCCGGAAGGTCGCCGCGCCCCGCCGGTGGCGGGGCCGGGGCGGTGAGTGCGGGCAGCAGCGGGATGTCCGTGCCGAGCACCTCGGACAGCTCCGTCCGGGCCCGAGAGAGCCAGGAGTCGGCCGACTCCGGCACGACCTGCTCCGCCGCCAGCCGGCGTACCTCGGCCTCGGCGGGGTGTCCGGCCACCGGTGGGCTCGCGGCGAAGGCGGTGAGGCGGGTGCGCAGTCCCGCCGTGTCGACCGAGCGGCCGCCCGGGTCCTCGGGCAGGTGCGACGGCAGCAGCGGCTGGGCGGTGGACAACAGGGAGCGGATCCGGGCCGCCCGGCCGCGCAGCCCGCTCCAGCCGGGGCCGGTGAACTCGACGGAGGTGTTCGGCGCGGCGCCCAACGCGCTCCGAACCGCCTCGCGCAGCATGGACGGTTCGGTGGCGGCCGCGTCCAGTACGGTGCTCAGCGCGCCGGACCCGAGCCGGTCTGCGGTGAGTTCGAAGGGGCGGGCGTCCTGCTGTCCGTCGCCGAGTCGCCCGGCGAGCGTCCAGCCGGCCGCCGGGCCGAGCAGATGGGCGATCCACGTCTCCAGCGCGGGTTGCAGCGCGGCGAGCGGATCGGCGGCCCAGCCGGTCGGCCCGGTCGGTTCGGCCGGGAGCAGCACGGCCGTTCGGTGCGTCAGGGCGCGGGCCCGGTGCGGGGAGCGCAGGACACGGAACGTGTCCGGCACGTCCTCGCCGCGGCCGAGGGTGTCGGCGGTCAGGCCCGCGCGGATCGGGCTGCCGCCCACCAGTTCGTGGACGCTCTCCGCCAGCACGAGGTCTCCGACCGCGTCCAGCGCGTCGGTGAGGTCGGCCAGCAGCGGGTTCACCGCCGCCCGGTCGCTCTCCGACGCGACCACCGGCGCCCCGTCGATGACGCTGGCCCGGCCGGGCGCGTCGGTCCCGGCCCGTGCGAGGGCCATGCCGTCGACGACGTTGCGCGCAGAGATCGCCTCCGCGCTGCGAGCCCACAGGTCCGCGTCGGGTTCCTGGGCCCGCGTCTCGGGCACGACCGGCAGGGGGAACTGCCGGCGGAACCGTTCGACGAGATGGTCCAGTTCGGCGTCGTGCAGGGCCCGTTCGAACCGGTAGCCCAGCAGCGAGCCCAGGTTCTGACCCTGTCGTACGCCGCCGATCAGCCAGCGTGCGACACGGGTGCGGCGGGAGGTGAGGTTGACCGCGTAGCTCTGCTCGTCGGGGTTGCCGAGGAAGCCGGAGCGCAGGACGGCGGCCGTGGCCGCGTGGTGCAGTGAGGGCGCGTGGATGTAGCCGTCCTTCCCGGACAGCTCGACGGTGGTCACCCCGTCGTCCAGCTCGACGTCGAGCTGCTCCCTCGGCTCCGGCGGCCGCAGATCCTCCACCCAGCCGTAGCAGCCGAACCGGACGCCCTCGGCGCCGGACGCCCGCAACTCGGCCAGACGCTTGGACGCCAGTGAGGTGATCCATGCGTCCAGGCGGTGCGAGTGGACGTCGATGACCTCCAGCAGCAGCTCGGGCAGCCGGGTCACCGGTACGGCGGCGAGGGCCCGCAGTGCCTGCTCGAGCTGCGGCAGCGCGCCCGCGGCACCGGCGGCCGCCGCGACGCGTTCTGCGCGCTCGCGCTCGTCGAGGCCCTCCAGCACGTCGGCCACCAGTTGATCCACGTCGCCGGTGACGGCCAGTGCCTGGCGCAGGGGGTCGTCCCCGGGGTCGAGGTCGTCCAGGAAGGTGGACCAGTTCGGCAGGAACAGCAGCGCGTCGAGGACACCGCTCAGGTCCGGCTCGCCGTCCGGCGGGACCGCCCCAGGCGTCCCCCCGCTCTCCGGCTGGTCTCCCTCACCCGGCTGGTTCTCCTCGCCCGGCTGGTCTCCCTCGCCTGGCTGGTCTCCCTCGCCTGGCTGGTTCTCCCCGCTCGGCTGGTTCCCCTCGCCCGGCTGTTCCGGCCCCACCGTCTCGTCGGCCGAGGGAAGGTCGAAGAACGTGCTGCGCCGGGGCGGGACCTCCCGGCCCGTGGACAGTTCCACCGGCCAGTGAAGGTCGTACGCCTCGGCGTCCAGCTCGCCCGCCAGGAAGGCCCGTACCGCACCCAGATAGTCCGCCGTGGCCGTCGCCCGGGCCGGAAACGCCACCGGGTCCGGGGCGATCCGGGTGACGAACTCCGGGACGCCGGTCTCCTCGTCCAGGCCCCAGCCGAGCGAGGTCCAGCCGTCACCGCTCGTGGTCCAGCGCAGCATCCCCTCCGGCGGCAGACCGGGCAGGCCCAGCGGCGCAGGGGGCTCATCGCGGGGCGTCTTCGGCACGGCGAACGCCGGCCCGTCCATCCGGCGCATGGCGAGTCCGGTGGCCACGGGCAGCCGCTGCAGGGCTTTGACCGCGACCTGGTCCACCGGCTTGCCCGGTTCGACGCGCGGGACGACGAGTTCCTCCCCATCCGGCTCCTTCCCGGCCAGCGCGGCCCGCCACCGTTCCCGCAGCCGCATCAGCCAGGGCGCGATCACGCCGTCCACGTCTTCGACGCGTCCGGCGCGCCAGTCGTCCAGGGCGGTGACGGGCAGGACCCCGTACGGCTGGCGGCCGACGCGCAGCATCGGCAGCGGCCCGCGGCCGCGGACGTGTGCGGCGAGGTGCTCGCGGACCGCGCGCCAGGGCCCCTCGGAGGCGACCCCGCTCACCTCTTCGGTGCCCAGGTCGATCGTCGTCAGCGCGGCCTCGGCGAAGCCCTTGCCGAGCGTGGGCCAGGTGAGCAGGGTCAGCGCGGCGACCGCCGGCGGGTCGGTGTCGGCGGCGCCGGAGCAGCCGCGCAGGAACCCGGCGTCCGACAGGCCGAGCGCGGCCGCCAGCGCGTCGGCCACCGGCCGTTGCCCCGCCTCGGGATCGGGATCGGGACCCGGAGGGGCGGGAGCCGAGGACCAGCCGGAGCGGGCGCGCGGAGTGTTGTTGGTGGAGGTGCCCGAGGGCAACAGGCCGAGCCCGCTGCCGAACCGGTGGCCGTGCAGCAGGTCGCGCAGCCGGGCCGCGCCGTCCGCGGGCGCGTCGTCGCGCACGCCGACGACCAGCAACTGGTCCAGGTTCTCGGTGTTCTCGGGCGGGAGAACCAGCTCGATGCCCATGCCGGCCTTGACCGCTTCGAACCAGTCGGTCTCCCATCCCTCATCCTCGGCGCGCAGCAGGCCGATCGGCAGCGGGTCCGGCACCGGACGGCCCAGTTGGTCCACCACCACCTGGCCGTCGAACAGCCCGAGGAAGCGCCAGCGCTGGGGCATCGACGCCGCGCGCGGCCGTGGCTCCCGCGGGTCGTCCGGACGTACCACGGGCGCCGGAGCGCCGGGGCGGCAGGCGCGGACCGCCCAGGAGGCGCGGGCCGGGCGCAGTTCGGTGAGCACCTTCTGCCACGCTTCCGGGCCCGGATTCCGCCAGTACGCGGCGCCGGCGGCGGCCTCGGCGGGGGTGAGCTCGGGGTCGAACCGGGGGAGCAGGATGTCGTCCGGGTAGATCCTCACCCGCAGGGTGTTCGGCTCCCACCAGATGGTCTCCACCCGCACCGGGAGCAGCGCGATGGGCGCGGTGTTGTCGTCGGGGAACAGCGCCTGGCCCTCGTCCAGGGCGCGGGTCAGCTCCTCCTGGGCCTCGGCCACCGCGCCGTTCGTCTCGTCGGCCGTGCGCCGGAGGTCCGCCAGGGCCGCCTCGGCCTCGGCGAGCAGCTGTGTGCTGGGAACCGGGTCGAGGACGGGATCGGGGAGACCGGCCTGGATGTGCGCCTGCAGGCGCCGCACCACAGTCTCCTTCTCCTCCACGAGGGCCCGCGCGGTGTCCGCTGCGGTGCGTGCCTGGTCCAGCTGGGCGCGGGCGGCGAACGCGTCGGTCATGTCCCCACTGCTCCTGTCCTCGTCACGGTGGTCAGCCGCTCAGCAACGTGGTGGCCCGGAAGGCGAGTTGGAAGGGCTGCTGGAAGGCGATGCGGGCCATGTCGGCCGCGTCCCGGGCCCAGACCGGTGGGTCGGGTGGGGACAGCCGGGTCGGCGTGGCGGGCGCCTGGCCGAGCTGGACGCACGAACCGGGTGCCACGCGGACGCCCTCCCAGGTGAGGTCGGCCCAGGTCGTCATCTCGGCGGGCTGGTCACCGGAGTCGAACCCGAACTGGGTGCCGCGCATCGGTTCGCGGAACACGAAGAACCATTCCTCGGCGCGGGCCCGCTCCTCGTCGAGGCCGGGGAACAGGTAGAGCACGGTGGACTCGTCCAACGCCAGCGCAGTGGCCGGCACACCGTCGAAGACGGACGGCAACTTGCCGTCCACTCCCCGGACGGCGAGCAGGGCGGTGCCGGGGAAGCGGCGCAGCAACTGGCCGCGCACGAGCAGCGCCAGGTCGCCCTTGCCGCCGGTGCGCAACTGGCTGCCCAGCGGGGCGTCCGGCGGCCACAGGGCGATCTCCTCGACGTCGGCGCCGTCGCCCGGCCAGAACCGGGCGAACGGGGTGCCGCGCTGGTCGGTGGGGAACTCCCGCCACAGCAGCTCGCGGTTGAACTCGTGGTTCAGCCCGACCAGCAGCGCGGCGATGAACTCGGGGTTGGTCTCCAGGAGGGTCACGGTGTCCGGTGGCAGCGCGCCGATGCCGGGCAGCGCCCATTCCGGCCAGCGGGCCAGCAGTTCCCCGGCGATCGGCACGGTGAACTTCGGATGGGCCATGACCGGCCGCAGCGGGCGGTCGTCCGCAGCGCGCTCCGCCCAGAAGTCGGCGGGGACACGGTCGGCCATCCGCAGCACCTGCAGCCGCATGGGGCTGAGCCCGGCGCGCAGTTCGCCCGGCAGGCCGGCCTCCGGGGACGCGTCGTCGCCGATCAGGTGCAGATCCTTCAGCTTCTGTGTGAGGAACGGCTCGGCCGCCTGGCCGGCGACAACCTCGCCGTTCGTGCCGCGCCGGGCGCGGCGGGCCAGCGCGCCGTTGGCGCGGGTCAGCCGGACGAAGGAGGTACTCGCCGTACCGGCCGGCACACTGTCGGCCGAGGCCAGCATGGTGGCCAGCGTGGTCGGCTCCGCGTCCGGCTGTGCGGCGGACACCGGCACCCGCCCGCTCACCGGGGCCATGACGGTGACCAGGTCGGCGGGTCCCAGCGGGTCGAGATGCTTGTGCTGGGCCCGCTCCGCGGCGACGGCCGCGAGTTCGCTCGCCGCCAGCAGCCGGTTGGCCCGCCGGATCTCGCCGACCTGCTCCCAGGCGCGGGCCATGAGGAACTCCTGCTCCAGCTGCACATAGCGGCAGCCGAGCGCGGCGGCGACCCGGCGGCGCACCTCCAGGTTGAGGGTGCTCATCCAGGCGCCGGGCTCGTCGGGCACGGTCAGTTCGCCGGTGTGGTGGCTGCCGTAGAGCGGCGGGGCGACGGCGGCGACGTCCGGGTCCACGGCGTCCTCGTCGCCCGCCGCGGGGGTCTCGGCGCGGTGCAGGGCCGGTGCGTCCACCCGTTCGCGGAGCGGGGCGCGGAAGTGGTCCTGGGCGGCGGGGTCGGACCAGGTCTCGGGCGCCGCCGTGCCGGGCGCCCGCAGCGCGCCGTCCAGGGCGACGGTGGCCGGGCCGGCGGGGGCCTCGGCGGGCCAGGCCTGGCTGACGTCGACGATCCGGCTGCCGAGTCCGGACTCGGCGGCGGGCCGGAAGCGCAGCCGGCGGGCGAGTTCCTCGAACGTGCCCGCTCGCCCCGTACGGAAGGTCCACCAGTGGTAGACGGGCAGGTCGACGGTGTCCCGGCCCGCGACGGGCCAGGCGTCCGCGGTCGCCGCCGCCCCGGGTGCCGCGTTCAGGCCCGCGTCCCGCCCGGCGGCGGTGACGGGTACCACCGCGGCGATCCATCCGCGGTCGGGGGCCAGCCGGCGCGGGCACAGCAGACGGCCGACGACACCGGCCGAGTGGTCGCGCGCTCCCTGTTCGGTGAGCTGCCGGGCGCGCTCGCCGTCGGTGACGTCGTCGGGCAGCCGGGCCTCCACATGGGTCCAGGCCCACCGTTCGGAAAGTGGGGGCAGTGCGGCCACGGGCGCGGTGAGCACGGGCAGTGGGTTCGCGGCGCGCGGCGGGGCCGCCTCGTCCTCGGCCAGCACGATCAGTGCGATCCAGGGTTGCGGGCTGGGTTCGGGCAGTGCCGGTACGGATCCCGGGGACAGCAGCCAGGGCAGGTCGGCGTGCGCCAGCTCGACGCTCGCCATGACGTTCTCCGCGGCGTCCGGCGTGCCGGGGGGCGGCTCCTCCCGCAGCACCATCGACCGGTCGAAGCCCAGTACGTCGCCCGGTCCCACCAGGGTCAGGGTCGGTCCCGTCACCTGCGGCTCCTCGTGGCGGCCTTCGATGTCGCGGGTGAACCGCACCGACGTGGGCAGCGCCTGGCCGTCGGCCGAGGCGCCGGCGCCGACGCGTGCCGAGGAGAAGAACCACCGCGTGCTCATGCGTCGCTCCCTCCGGGTCCTCGCGGCGTGCCGCGCCCGCCCGGCGCGGTCATCGGCTCAGCTCCCAGCTCTCGACGAGCCGCAGCGTGTCCCGGGGCACCGCGAGTTGTCCGCTCACCGCCCGCCAGACGTCGGAGGTGGCGTCGACCATCGTGACGTCCTCCAGCAGGGGCTTGAGGGAAGTCGCGGCGACCACGCTCAGCTTGGCCGGGCGCAGGCTGACGGCCGCTTCCGAGGTGCGCCACCGTTCCAGCCGTTCGGCGGCGCTGACCGCGTAGACCGCCTCCCGGTGGAAGAACCCCTGCCAGCCGGAGAACTGGCGCTCCGGCAGGGGGGGTTCGTAGCCGGTCTCGTAGCCGTCGTCGACCCGGTGGCCGGTGCCGAGCCGGATGCCGTCGGCGCGCGCCCGCAGCCCGCCGGCGTAACTGACGAAGGGGGCCGCGGTGAGCTGCGCGTCCTCGGTCAGGTCGAAGAACTCGCCGGGCACGAACAGCTCGGGCAGTGAGGGGAGACCGGCGGCGGGCTGGGCCGCGCCGATGGTCACGTCCTTGATCGTCCAGGTCTGCACGGGTACCGGCCGCCGTTCGAACCGGGAGATCGGCACGCCCAGCGGGACCACACGTTCCTGGACGCGCAGGGTGGCGTCGGGGTGCACCAGGCTTCCCTGGATCAGTTTCTCGTTCGCGGCGGTGGTGAACACCAGCGCGGTGCGTTCGGCGGCCGGCCGTTCCGCCGCCCAGGCCTTCGTCTGCGTCAGCTCGGCCGTCAGGACCTCGATCGGATCGCGCCCGGCCTTCTGCTGGACGGCGGGCGGTGAGCCCCAGCGCACGTCGAAGTCCAGCTCGACGTCCCAGAACAGCACCGAGATGCTCCCGGTGCCGAACGCGTGCCAGGGGGCCGGGCCCTCCAGTGTGAAGTCAAGGCCGATCCCGGCCAGTCGGCGGCCGAAGGCGCGCACCGCCACTCCGGCCCGTACCCGAACGGAGAACGCGAACACCGGGTCGAAGACGAACAGCGCGTCCAGCCCCAGCCAGCCCTGCACGCCGCAGCCCGCGATCGTGGCGTCCAGCTGGACCTGGCCACCGAACATCACCGCGTTGGTGGTGACGGCGAAGTAGGCCTCCATGCGCAGTCCGAATCCGTTGCCCGGCGCCAGGTCGACCTGGAGCCGGCTCAGCGCGGGCACTCTCGCCGGGGGCGTGTAGCGCGGGTGGAAGCCGCCGGCCGACAGGACGAACTCCGGCTGCCGACCCCCGCGTACGAGCAGGTAGATCTCGCCGCGCACGGCCAGACCGACGATCCACGAGCCGGACAGCGAGACCAGCAGCTCGACCAGAGGGACGGCCGGCTCGACACGGCCGAGCACACTGGCCTGGAGGCGGATGAGCGGCACGACGGGGTCGGGCAGTCCGACGAGCAGCCGCCCCAGCAGGATCGCGCGTGCCGGTGCGGGCAGTTCGAGGATCAGCGCCCCGGACAGCGACGCCATCCGGCCGCCCCAGTTGAGGCGGATCATCGGCCCGACCAGGATGCGCCCGGGAGCCACCGGGAACGCCGAACGGAGAGAACCGATGATCTCCTGGGCGCGTTCCACCGCTCGGTCGGGGAACAGCACGTGGTCGGCGTTGCCGTCGCCGACGAGCTGTTGCAGCGCGGCGACGTCCGCGCGCCGGTTCAGCCCGACCAGGCCGCCGACCGCGTCCAGCGCGAAGCCCAGTCCGATCTGGATACCGGGGAGCGGGAACTGGGCGGCCAGCAGCACCAGGAAGCTGGTGGGCGCCGCCTTGCCGTCGGGCGGCCGGAACTGGGCGAGTGCCTGGATGCGCAGCACGCCCAGGTCGAGCGAGATCAGACCCTCGTAGCCGCGGTCGGGGGTGTGCCTGACCACGCCGCCGCCGGAGACGGGCGGCACCTTGAGCTCGGTTCCGATACCGTCCGGGAACAGCTCACGCAGCCGGTTCGGGTCGAGGCCCGGGCGGGTCGCCGAGGAGAACGTGACGGGCAGGTCGATCCCGGCCCCGTCCAGGTGGACGCGCAGCGGTAGGCCCGGCAGCCCGGCGCTGACCGACACGGACAGCGCCAGCCGCGGCTCGCCCCCGTCGGAGGTCAGCTCCAGGGCGGCCCCCCGGCTCGACACGCCGAGGCCGTTCAGCCGTAGCGGCAGGGGGACGCGCAGGGCACCGGTCCCGGCGAAGCGCAGGCCCTCGACCCGGTCGGCCCGCAGGACGACCGGCGCGGGCGGTCCCGACATGGGGCCGGCCCCGCCGGTGCCGAGGAGGGCGGCCAGCGCGGCGGGCAGGACGGCGGCGGTGAACCCCTGCAATTCCAGCTCGAACGCCGCGGGCGTGGCGGGGTCGGAGGTCACGGCCAGCACGAGGCCGTCGACGCTCAGCCCCGGGCCGTCGGACATTCCGGCGGTCAGCCGGCCGCTGCGCCGCAGCCGGATCACCGCGGTTCCGCCGGGTGGCGCGGGCGGCAGACCGGGGCCGAAGGCGGCGTCCCAGCCCTGTCCGGCCGTGACGGTCGCCTCCACGCTCCACGGCCCGCGGGCCGTCTGGGGCAGCGTCAGAGCCGTCTCCGGGGTGACCACCACGTCGAACACCGGTCCCTGCGGGGTCACTCCGAGCACGGCGCGCCCGCCCGCCGCGCCGGACGGGTCGGTCAGCACCAGCGCCACGCCGACCGGAGCGTCGGGCGCCCGCCGCCACCCGTGGAGCCGTACCGGCGACGCGGCGTCCAGGTCGCCCAGCATCTCCCGTACGAGCTCCACCAGCGAGTTCCCGGCGGGCAGCCGGTCGTGCACGTCGAGCAGCCGTCCGGCGAGCACCGTTCCCGCGGCCGAGGGGTCCTCGCCGACCTCCGGCAGGGCGTGGACCAGGCCGTCCACGGCGTCCCCGGCCAGCGCTCGCAGTTGGCCGGCGACCTGCTGGAGGAGTTCGTGCGGGTCCATGGCGGCTCACCCCTGGTTGGCTTCGCCGTTGTCGATCACCAGCGCGCCGGACATGGTGCCGACGCCCAGCCAGCGGCCGTCGGCGCTGAACCCCATCGTCAGCACCTCCTCGGTGGGCACGGCGTACAACTCCTTGCCGTCGAGGTTGAACAGGCGTACGACGTTGTCGATGGAGGCGCTGGCCGCGAACTTGCCGTTGGGGCTGAACGCCACGTCCGTGACGGCTCCGAGGCCCGGGTCCGGGGCACCGGGCTCCAGCTTGGGCACCCGGCACTTCTCGACCCCGGTGTCCGCGTCCAGGACCCGGGCGAACCCGTCGGCGCCGCCGACCACTGTCCACTTGCCCTTGGGGTCGAATGCCAGGCAGCGCGGGAAGGTGGGCTGGACGTTGGCCTGGTCCGGGTCGGACCACACCTGCCGCCCGTCCTGCGCCTCGAACATCCGGGTGGTGTCGTCGGCCGCGCAGCACAGCACCCTGGTCCCGTCCGGGGCGAACGCGACGGCGAAGACGGCGTTGCCCGGGGTGAGCCGCCCGATCTCGGTACCGGTGGCCAGCTCGTGCACCCGCGCGGACCCGGCGTCCCGGTGGTTTCCGCCGTGGCGTTCGTCGACGGCCACGGCGACCCGGGTGCCGTCCCGGCTCACGTCCAGACCGGCGATCAGCGGCGGGTCTACGGTGATCCGCTGCTCGATCTCCCCGGAGGCCTGGTCGAGTACGGCGATCAGGGTGTCGGTGGCCGCGATCACCCGCCCGTCCGAGCCGAACCGCACGGTGTTCAGGGATGTGCCCGGGGCCAGCGGTCCTTGCCAGGCCACCGTGCCGGTCGTGCTGTCCCGAAGGGAGACCTGCTCGGAGTCGGCCACGGCCAGCTTGCCGCCGTCCGGGCTGAAGGCGATGCCCGTGACGGCGCCGCCGACCGTCATGTCCAGCGGCGTCCCGATGCGGGTCGAGCGCACCCGCAGGAGGGTGTCGGTGCCACCACTGGCGAAGCGCTTGCCATCGGGGCTGAAGGCGATCGCCTGGCAGGAGCCCTCGTGCTTGACCTCGAGTGCCACGGTGCCGGGCTCACTCATGAGCGGCTCCTCCTCGTGTCCGACCGACCCCCTGCCCGGGCCGATCGCGGTGCGACGTCGAACGCCGCGGCTCCGCGGCGCACGGTCACGGGCCATCGTCGCGGGGACAAGGCCGCCCGGGCGCCGAAGGCCTGCTCCACCGTGAAGGCCGCGTTGCCGCGCACCGACGTGTCGCTCACCTTGCCGACGGACGGGTACGCCCGGGAATCACCGGCGAATTGGGGGGTTTCCTCGTTCATGGGACTCGTCCAGGTCTACGCGGAACGGGTCGGTGGGGTTCGACGTGGCTGTCCGTCCTCGCCCAAGGGGCCGTCGGCGGATCCTGCGCGGCCGCAGTCGCGTCGAGGGGGGTGTCGGCACCCCGTTCTCCTTGGTGGGGAGGCGAACGGCTGCCCGTTCACGTCGCGCTCACCTCGGATGTACTGCCGGTGATCACCGAACGCGAGAAGGGGAATCACCGGCGCCGGCGAACACCCTGCGCGTCTCGCGATACGCCGCCCGCAGCCATGTCCGGCTACGTGTGCTTGCCGCAACTCACCAGCCTAGTCGGAATTTCGGCGCTCGCCACATCGGCCCGTGGCCACTCGATCACGACGTCGACCGGGCCGGGGAGTCCCGCCCGGACCGTTGCCGGCCACCTCCCGGCCGTCTGACCGGCTGGGGCAACCAGGGCGTGCCTTCTCCTCCTTCACGTCGTGATGCGGACAAGTGCCCCCAGGGGTCGATGTCGTGGGTGGGTCGCAGCCGACGTACCTCGGGACGCTCGAAGGGGCGGCGGCACCGCGCGACCGCCGCATCGCGCGGACCGCCGAGTGGTGCGAGCATGGTGGTGCGGTGCGCCGCTCCGCACACTCCGCGAGGAGGAACGGCCCCGGCCAAGCGTCCTGGCGTCTGCCGCGGCGGCACGTGGAACCTCGCCGCCGGCCCGGCAGGACCGACGTCGCCGCGGCCGCCCGCCCCAGCCGTCCCCCACCCCCGGGTGCCTCGGGGGGTCTGCCCCCTGCCTCCCGCTGGAGTCGGCCCCGAAGACGACGGACGCCTCGCCGCGGGGAGTCGATCGCGCCCCACGACACCACGGCGCCCCGGCCGCCGGAGCGTGTAGGGGCGCCCGCCTCGACCTGGGTGAAGGAGATCCGGGATGCTCACCTCAGCACTGTTCGCCGGCGATCCGCTGCTCGAGGCGATCGCACAGGACCAGGACCGTATCTCGCGTACCCGGCACCGCACCGATCCGGCCGTGCAGAAGGTGCAGATCGCGCTGCTCGGCTGGGATCCGGACTCCCTGCCCCAGTTCGGGGCCGACGGCGACTACGGCGACGAGACCGCCGGCGCGGTGGCCCGGTTCAAGGTCGAGGTGCTCGGCGTTGCCCCGGCCGAGCTGATCGACGACGTCGGCCCCCTGACGGTCCTGAAGCTGGACGAGATGCGCGCGGAGGCCGAACGCCCGCCCGCGGAGAGCGTCACACCCGAGGACTGGCTGCTGACCGACGCCGAGATGGGCCCGTTCCGCTCTCCCGCCTTCACCCTGGACAACCTGGTCCTGTTCTTCGTCGACGCCGAGGCGTACTACACCACCCTGTCCTCGCGGCTGGACGGCCTGGCGACCGGGGACCAGGTGCTGTTCGCCGGCTGGCGGTTCTCGCCCGAGCAGATGCTGACCCCGGGGGTTCCGGCCTCACCGGGATGCCTCGACCGGCTCCTCAAGCTTCGTGCCGACGGCGTCGTGGTACGCGCGCTCCTGTACGGCTCGCAGTTCTCCACGCTTCCGGTGCGCAGGCCCAGGGTTCCGACCCTGCCGTCCAAGGACAATTTCGACTTCCGCACCGGGCTGGTCGACGCGGGGTCCCAGGCGATCCTCGACGCCCGGGTGGGCGAGTTCGGCTCCCACCATCAGAAGTGCGCGGTCGTACAAGGCGCCGCCGAGGGCGCGTGCGCGTTCGTCGGCGGGATCGACGTCTGCCTCGACCGCTGGGACAACGCCGCTCACGTCGATCCGCCCATACGGCAACGGGAGCCGGACTTCCTGGGGCAGCAGATCTCCCTGCCCGGCTGGCACGACGTGCAGTGCGCGGTGTTCGGGCCCGCCGTCGGCCAGATCTGGCAGAGTCTGGTCGAACGCTGGAACGATCCCACCCGGCCCAGCCGCATCGATGACACGCCCGTGCCGATCCCTCCTTCGGAGCAACCCGGGCCGCCGACGACCCAGGGGACCCAGGCAGTTCAGGTGCTGCGCACCCTCACCTGCAAAGGGGTCTACTCCTTCCTGCCCGGCGGCGAGTTCACCGTCACGGCCGCCTACCGGAAGGCCATACGCCGGGCGCGGCACTACATCTACATCGAGGACCAGTATCTGTGGCCGTCGCCCCTCGTCGACGACCTGCGGGACGCCGCCGGCCGGGGCGTCCAGGTCATCCTCGTGACCGCGCGCGACTTCGACGCCCCGGGGCTGAAGGACGTCCACAAGGCGCTGCGCACCGAGGCCATCCAGCGCATCGCCTCCACCGCGCCCGTGAACGTCCACTGCTTCCATCTGGAGCAGGCGGCGACGACGCGCCAGATCTACGTCCACGCGAAGCTGATGATCGTCGACGACCAGTACGCCGCCGCGGGGAGCGCCAACCTGAACTTCCGCTCGCACACCACGGATTCGGAACTGCATCTCGGCGTCTTCGACACGGACCTGACCGACGGCAGCGTGGGCGGAGCCCCGACCCGGTCCGGGGTGTCCATCCGCGAGCTGCGTACGCAGATCTGGGGCGAACACCTCAACGAGGACCCGTCGCTGCACGAGGACCCGCTGGTGGGTCTCGGCCGCATGCCCACGGGGGGCGGCAAGACCGGCCATCTGGTCGGCTTCCCCGTTCCCGCGCAGGTTCCCGCCGTGGACTGGCGAGAAGTGCTGCGGGAACTGCTGCGCTCGATCCAGGAGATGGAGAACTGGCAGCTGCTGGCACCGCTGGTGCTCGGTCCCCTCGCCCTGCCCGTCGAGATGGCGCCCGGCCTGGACCTCGGCACCGTCGCGGATCTCATTCCCGACCCCGAGGGTTTCCTGCGCAGGCTCCTCAACCCCAACACCGTGTGCTGAGCCGCACCTCGGTTCGGCCGGGCGCTCAGGCGCCGAACACGGTGAAGCCGCGTCCGGAGAGCTGGGCGGCGAGCGCGGACACCGTGTCCGGGTCGTCGAACGCCCCGTTCTCCACCAGGCCCGTGGCCGACTGGAACTCGCGGACCTTGCCCTGCGTGAGCAGGCCGTCCACGCCGTCCTGCGAGAGCGGTTTGAAGTCCAGGGCGAGAAGCGCCCCTTGCACGCCGAACACGTCCGACACGTCCAGCACGATCTGCTGGATGGGCAGACCTCGGTCCTCGACGTCGCGGGCCAGCAGGAGGTGAGCCCGGTCGAGCATGTTGCGGATCCTGATCGTGCCGACGTCCGGGGTGAAGTGGCACTCGTCCGCGGCCCCCGCCCAGTCCCGGTCCCGCACGTGGTCCTGAAACTTGGGGAAACGGAACTTCGGGCCCATCGCCCAGCACATGCTCAGCGTGGCCAGCTGCGCGTTGGCCGGCCACGAGGCGAAACCGCCGAACTCGTCGCGCGAGGTGAGCACCGACTCCATCTCGTCGAGCTTCGCGAAGACATGGCGGTCGACCTCCTCGTCGTCCACGTGCAGGCGCGTGAACGGCTGGAATTTGCCGTGCAGCCCGAGGGGGGCAAGCTCCATATGCGATTTCACCGTGTCCCAGTCGGTGGCGACATCCTCCGGCGTCGCCTCGGTGTCCACGTCGTTGACCAGCCAGCGAAGCCTGTTGGCGGCGACCAGAGAGGCGTCGCGCTCCTGCGCGGTCGGTGCGGAGTTGTCCTGGGCGGTCTCGTCGATCTTGTTCCCTATTCCGGTGCTCACGTAGCCCTTGACGTCCAGGTACATGAAGTGGACGCGCCCTTCGAGGGGATCGTTGAAGGTGATCCAGTAGTCGCGAACGCTCTGGTGCATGATGCTGCCTTCCTGCCTGTGCCTGCGGAACGCTCGGGAGGCGCCGGGCCGACCAGGGCGACGGTTCGGTGCCGGGTGCCTCGTCCAGCGGGGAGGACCCCCCTGACCGCCGCGGTGACCGGCGACGGGGCCGAACCCGCTGGCCTGGCGAACCGTCCGTCGAACGTGCGCCGTCGACGAGAAGCGGGCCGCTGACGGCCGCCCGCTGCTGAGCCGACGGCCGCCTACGGGTGTGCCGGCCCCTGAGCGGGACGCCGACAATGTTCCCGGCTTCTCGTCTCGTACGGCCGACTCCGCCGGAGACGGCCGGTGTCAGGCGTCCTCGAAGAGCAGGTCCTCGGGGGGATGCGTCATCCCTACGGTCTGGCCGTTCGTGGTCTCCACGACGCGCTGGAGGCCGAGGCACCGCTCGCCCGTGGCCAGGATGGAGAAGTGGTCCCCGACGCCCGCCAGGAAGGCCGGGAAGCAGGTCAGCGGCATGGTGAGCTGAAGGTAGTCCACCAGCCGGCGGAACAGCTTGGGGAGAAGTACGACGTCGTCCGTCAACGAGGCCAGACCGGTGATCTTCGCTCCGGTCGTGGTGACGTCGCTCGGCCACAGGCCCCGTCCCGCGTCTCGGGCCTCCTTGGCCACGGTGGTCATCTCCGCCCGCAAGCTGGTGAACAGGCTGCGGTAGAACGTCGGGTACACCAATCCCGTGGTGAGGAGATGGTGGTTGACCGTCGTCCTCAGCACGGCCGCGTCGACGTCGATCTCCAGGCCACTGGTCCCCGGGGGTGTTCCGCGCCCCGCCAGGGCGATGCAGCGGCCGTGGACATCGGTACCGCGGGTGAGGACGAACCCGGGAACCGTGTCCGGGGTGGTGGCGGTCACGCCCTCGTCCGGACCGCGCTGGACATCGGTGAAACCCAGCCAGCCCAACAACTCGTCGCGTGCGGCGTGAGCGAACTGCAGCGGCTGGTGGACACGGTTCGCGCCGTAGTGCGTCTCGAGTGCGTCGATCGCGTCCAGCCGCAGTTTCGCGCGGCCCGTCACGCTGTGCTCGACGGCGCGGCCCAGCCCGCCGCCGACCAGGCTCCACTCCGCGGGGTCCTCGGCCGTGAAATGGACCGTGTCTCCGTCCGGCTGCGAGCCTTTGATGTCGTAGAAGCCCTTGATGAGCAGCATGGGCATGGCGATTCCTCCGCGGATTCAACGATGCGTATTGCAGATGGCTGTAGCCGTAACCCCACCCGTACGGCTCGTCGACCTCTGTGACGAATGGCGTAGCTCCACCACTGATGCGCGTCACTGCGGGAGCACGGTCACCAGTTGGGAGGCATGTCGGACCCGAAACGGCCACCGGCCGGGCGCTTTTCGAAGTGCAGGTGGGGCCCGGTCGCATTCCCGGTGGAGCCCACTTTGGCGATCTGTTGCCCGGCCCGGACCGAACCACTGCTGACGTCACGCTCGGAGAGATGGCAGTACCAGTAGTCGAATCCGCCTGATCTCAGCACGAGGTAGTTGCCGAAGCTGCCGTCCTGCCCGGTGCGAACGGTGCCGTTGAGGACGGCGACACAGGGCGTACCCTTCGGGGCGGCGTAGTCCGCACCCGTGTGGTAGCCGAGACTCCAGTGGGGTCCCTTCTTGTGGTAGGAAGTCGTGACCGCGTGCCCCGGTACCGGAGCGGGGACGTGATGATCCCCGCCACTCGTCGCCGGGACGCGGAGCCGGTCCCAGGACTGCTGGCCGGGTGTGCCGTCGGCGTCACCCGCCGAGAAGCCGAGCTTGCGCTGCCAGGCGGCGTAGGACTGGCGGTCGGCGTCGGTCCACTCGGACCCCGGGCCCGTCTGGTACTTCCCGCACCCTTCCTCGACGAGGCGCTTCCCCATGGCGGTGATGACCGGGCTGTGCTGACCTTTGTGGAAGAACGCCGCTCCGGGGAACGGCTCTTGCGCAGGCATGGCGCTCTCCTCAATTCAATAGGGATGGGGCGGTAGGTGCGGATTCGCCTGCTGGACCCCCGAGATGTCTCCGTATCTCCGCCAGATGTAGTTGATGGCAGCTGCGATGTTCGCAACCGGGTCATAGATCCGGTTCGTCGTACCTGCCTCGTGATCGGCGGCGAAGGTGTCGGGAATCACTTGGGTGTACCCACGGGAGCAGTTGAGTCTCGCTCCGTCCACCTGCCGCGGCCCCGTGGCGTTCACATCGCTCTGGTTCACCGCGTTCGCGTCGAACCGCGATTCCCGCTCGATGAGGGTGAGCAGGTTCGCATCGTTGCCCACCCCGGTCACCCATTCCTTCGGGGCGGCTGTCAACTCGCACGCCTGCAACGCGAAGGCGCGGGCGGTGTCCTTGTCCTTGCCGATCCCGGTATTCCTTGTGTACTGGACGGCGCTCTTGGCGACGGACCCGGGATGCCGACAATCCACATGGAACCCGGCTCTGGCGCCGAGTTTCGTCAGAGACGAGCAGCCGGGGAATCCGTCCGCGGCCGATCCGGCGAAGCCGATGGACCGTTGCCAGGCCGCGTAGGCCGACTTCGTCTGCGGGCCGAACAAGCCCGTGGCTCCGTCAGGGATACGGAAACCAGCTGCGATCAGTGCGCTCTGCAGGGTCTTCACGTCATGGTTCGTCTTGCCGAACCGCACGTTCGAAAGGGAGACCATAGCGCCCCTCCTCCGCCGGGAGGTCGGTTCCGGCCGGCCACCGCACGTCGCCCACAGACGGGGCACTCCGCGCGAGAGTCTTCTTCTGGCCGCCGTTGCGCTTCAGTTCCAGCGTGCGCCTGCCTGGCCTGTCCTGCAAACGGAGCAACGTGTGTCGTGAGCCCTGCCGTCAGACGTTGGGGACCTGAAGTCTGTCCCAGCTCGACGGGCCGGGGATGCCGTTGGCGTCACTGCCGGCGAAGCCCAGCTTTCGTTGCCAGGCGGCGTAGGACCTCGCGTCGCCCGCCCCCCACACCTCGATGTCGCCGCTGGACTGGTACCGGTCGCAGCCCTCGGCTACCAGTCGGCGGTGCATCGCGGCGATGATCGGCGATTTCCGTCCGTCCAGGAAAAAGGATGCCCCAGGAAACGGCTCGAACGCCGGACGGACAGCGGGCCCCCCGCCCGGCCGGTTCGGCTGTGCCTGCACGAACACGGGCCAGGATCCGGGATCGACGTGGTTGTTCTCCGGGACATGGGCGTGCGCGTACCAGCCGCCCTGGGACCTCCAGACGCCCGGTGAGCGGACCGAGGTGAAACCGGTCGGAGGACCCATGGGCCAGGTGTCCGGCACACCCCAGGAGCGGACCCATGTGTTGAGTTCCCTCCAGCCCTTGCAGGGGGTGTCGGTAAGCCTGGCGAATGTACGGCCGTTGACACGACAGTGCGGGAAGAACAGAGCTTCGATCTGGATGACGACTTCACCCGCGCGGTTGGTGCGGGTGCCTCCGGGCCGGTCGTCGAGCGACTTGCTGCGGGAGGTGGCGGGGAAGAACTGGGCGAACGCGCCGGTGAAGGGATCCCACAGGAGATGCGGCGCCATGCCTTTTCCGCCGAGGGTGAAGAACCTCATGAGGTTGGCGAACGGCACGAGATCCTGCGGTGCTTCCGCGGAGGCATTCTTATCCGCCGTTATGTGCGCGATGGCTTTCGCCGGAAACGCCGGATCACATGGCGCGTGATCGCCAAGGTCCACCGTGACGGCTCCCGGCATCCATATCTCGGGCATGTCTCCAGAATGCCGAATGCGGCCCGGTTCCGCGAACGGTCCCCGCTGAGGTTCTCTGCCGCGGTGTCAGCGGCGGGCGTTTCGAACCCGTCGGGCGAGCGCGCCCACGGGTCGAGTCGTACGGGTCGACTCGGCGTGGCGCGGCCCCTCGTTCGTCGCGGCGCCGACGACAGCGAACCTCCTGCGGTTCGCCAGGACTCCTGAGCCGGCAGGTCGAGACTTCGAAACCCGTCAGCGGCACGGGAGTTGGTGCGTTGCCGCCACCGGTGTCGCCGCTCGATCAGGGGAGGACGCACGGAGAGTGCCCGTCGACTTCTCGCCGCTCACTCGGTGACGCGTGGGGGCCGGTCGGCTGCTGTCTGCGCGGAAGCACACGTACCGTTCCTCGCTCGCGATGGCCACCGGCCGGCGATAGAATTCACTCGAATGGTCAGTTCTCCGGAAGTTGATGTCATTTATGATCAATGAGATCAGCGGATTGTTCTCTACCTGAGAGGCGGTTCCCGGGAGCCGGCAGCGGCTACCGTGACCGGCCGACGTCGATGGCGCGGAGGAGAAGAGCGTGACGCAGCCGACAGGTGACGCGGGTCAGAGCAGGGACATCGCAGCCGAACGAAGCCTTCAGGCAACCCGCGCCTGGACGGGCCTGTCGGTCATCCTGCTCGGCGATCTGGCGATCACTCTCGCTGCGATCTGGGGTGTGAGCAGCACGGGCAGTGCGCAGACCGTGGCCATTCTCTCCAGCGCCTTCACCGCGGTCAGCACGATGACCACGGCTTACTTCGGCATCAGGGGTATCACCAACACCGCTCAGTCGTCCATTGACGCAGCACCGCCGCCGCAGTCCTAGCCGTTGACGTGACTCGGCTTCGTTCGGGCCCACGAGCGATGAGCCCGGCTGCGGATCGAGCCATTGCTCCCGGACCGTACGCCGAGGCGAGGTAGCCGGTGGCAGGATCGCCGCGAGGTGATCGACGCGACCGCCTCCACGTTCCAGATCGGAACGGAACGCGGGCCCTGCAGCAGTTCGTGAATCGGTGTGGGCCGGCCGTCCGGCATCAGCGGGTGGGGGAGTGACCCACGCCTGAGTTCCTCGGCTCGGCTGCACGGGCCCGCCACCGGCTCGCGGGGCGGAACCCCCCTGCATCCGCCGCCGGCCGACCGCAACCCGGGCGGACAACCGTGACGGTGGGCAAAGCCCCCGCATGCACGGCATGTTGACGGAGTGTGGTCCTGTGCGGCGGCCGCGCTCGTGGAAGCCCGGCCCGATCGGCGTCGGCGGTCCGGTTGCGGGGCATTCCGGCCAGAGTAGCCTGGAGTTGATCCGGCCCTGCCCGATCCGGAGGTGGGCGATGTTTCTCCGATTTCTGCGGCGTCGTCAGGCGCACCGGCTGGTCCTTCTCGGCGACGGCCGTCTGATCCGGGGCTTCAGCGGCGGACTCTACGACGGTCACGGTTACCTGTCCTGACGCCGTTCACGGTTGAACGTTGGAGGAAGTGCGGTGACTGAGGACACCCGTGCCATGGCAGCCATGGCAGCCATGGCGAGGATCCTGTCACCGCACTGCCGTGTCACCGGGATGTCCGGCGGAGCGCTGATCGCGGACTGGAAACGGACCCGCTTTCTCGGGATGCCGACGGCGGACCTCCGCAAGTTCGCCGACGGAACCCCCGAGGAGCGTGCCGAGCTCGTCACCGTTCTCCTGCGAGCCGGCTGTGTCCGGGACCGCCGCAAGCAGCATGCCGACGCCGGTGTCGGGCCCTGGTTGCGCGGAGTGCACCTGCTGATCCGGACCGTGGGATTCGGGCGGGTCCTGCGGCTGCTGTCCCTGGCCGCCCCGGAGTACGTCCGCGCGGACGTGCCGTCCGCGGAGGAGGTCCTGCGGCTGAAGCGGGCCGTGCAGGCACACAGCCGCCGCAGCTGGCTGGTCGACGGCGACTGCAAGTCCGAGGCGGTGACGGCGTTCGTCCTGCTGCGCCGGTCCGGTCTGGAGGCCGTACTCCATGTCGGCGTGCGCGAGCACCCGTTCGCCCTGCACGCCTGGACGGCCTCGGCCGGTCTGTGCATCCCGGACGCCGACCCGCAGGGGCACGCCTTCGACCCGGTCCTCTCCATCGACGGCGGGGGACGGTGACATGGACGCCCTCCGCCTCGAGTGGGCGGGCGGCGCCCCGAGACTGCGGGCCGCGGACGCCATGGCCAGTCGGGGACTCGTGACGACGGTCTCCTCGCCGGCCGGCACCGCGGCCGTCGTCGGCTGGGTGGGCTCGGCCCGCGACCGGGTGACGGGCGCACACGCCCTCCTCGACGCCTGCGACCGGCACGGAGCGGTCCCGCCGACGCAGGCCGGTGACTACGCGGCCGTGCTGGTGTGCCGCGACCGCATCCTCCTGATCCGCGACGAGCAGGGACGCATTCCCCTGTTCTTCAGGGTGTCCGGGGGCCGCGTGAACGCCGTGAGCACGTCCGCCCGAGCCCTGGGCGGCGCCGACGGGCTGGACCCCCGCTACTTCTGCCGGTACCTCACCGGGAACATGGCGCAACCGCACACGGACCTGACTCCGTTCACCGGCGTCCACCGCGTCCTCGGCGGTGAGGTGGTGGAGCTGTCCCTCAGCGGACAGCTGCGCGGTCGTACGCCGCGCCACGCCCGTCCCGGCACCGACGCGCCCGTGTGGACAGCCGATGGACCCCGTCTCGACGAGGCCGCGCAGGGCCTGCGCCTGGCGCTGGAGAACGCCGTCGGACGCCGTATGGGCGCGACGACGGCATGTCATGTCTCGGGCGGCACCGACTCCACGGGGGTCGCGCTGCTCGCCGCGCGCCTGCTGGGCTCGGGGACCCACGGCCCCGGGGAGCTGGTCCTGCTCGCCGGGCGCTTCTCCCAGGGGGAGCTGGCCATGGAGCAGCCGTACCTCGGCCTCGCGCTGGAGGCGATCCGCCGTCACGCCCCCGCCGCCCGCCCGGTGATCGT
Organism: Streptomyces sp. NPDC096012; assembly: GCF_040426375.1. NCBI lineage: Bacteria > Bacillati > Actinomycetota > Actinomycetes > Kitasatosporales > Streptomycetaceae > Streptomyces > Streptomyces sp. NPDC096012. The sequence continues at coordinate 38,021 of NZ_JBEOTD010000009.1, read as the reverse complement.
CGACGCGGACGACGTGGCCGACTTCGACGACTTCCGGCACCACGCGGGAGACGCGGACGAGCCTCACGCGCACGCGTTCCGTGCCCCGTTCTGGAGCACACTCCACGGCGAGGCCGCGCAGCTGGGCTGCGACACCCTCCTGACCGGTTGCGGGGCCGACCCGGTCGCCGACGCCAACCCGTTCCACCTGCACAGGCTCGCGCGCACGGGCCGGCTCCGGCAGATGACCCGGCAGGCACGCGCCTGGGCCGAGGGGAGCGAACGGGGCCTGCGGGACGTCGTCCACTCCTACGTGGTCCGGCCGACTCTCCCGCTCACGGCCGAACGGATCACCGCACTGTCCCGGGGCGGAACGGTGCTGGGCGGACTCGGCGCCTTCGGCCGCCCCCGATGGGTGCGGCCCGGATTCGCGCGGGCTCACGGGTTGCGGGAGGCCCGCGTCGCGGAGAGCCGCTTCGTGTTCGGGCGCAGACCGGAAGAGTCGCTGTACGACGCCGCCAACTACCTCGCCGCCCCCGACCCGCTGTCCTGGCACCGGGCCGGGCAGGACGGGTTCTTCCTCTCACACCCCTTCCTCGACCCCGAGGTGGTCGCCACGATGAGCCGCCTCCCCGCCGCGGCCACGTTCCGGCCGGGCCGTCCGAAGGCCGTTCTCCGTGAGGCCCTGGCGGACCTGCTTCCGGCGCCGATCCGCGGCAGGGCGGTCAAGGTCCCCTTCGACGACCTTTACGCCCGCGGGCTGCGCAGACACGGCGACGAGCTCATCGCCCTGTGCCGCTGTGCCCGGCATCCGCTGGTCACGGAGATGTTCGACATCGAGACGCTGTGCCGGGCCGTGCGGGAGGCGCAACTCGGCATCGGCGACGCGCACTCCTGGGACCGGATGAACAGCTCACTCGCGCTGGTCGCCTGGCTGGAGGGGCTCAGTGCTGGCTCTTGATGTCCCACAGGGTCCGCTCGACGGGGCCGGCGAAGAGATCGACGAGTCCGTACCGGCTCACCAACGCCCGCTGGTCCTCCCCGGACAACTGGCCACTGTCGTCTTCGCCCTTGCGTGTGATGCTCGACTGCAGACTGGCGCCGTGCGTGCCGAACGTCCAGTAGAGGCTGACGAAGCGCGGCTCCCTGATGGTTTCGTCGATCGCGTTGTTCTCGTGGACCCGAGCACGGTAGACGAGGGAGTCGAGTCCCTTCTTCTGCTGCTGGGCCTTCACCCATTTCGGGACGTCGCCACGACCCCAGGAGGTCGCCACGAAGTTGAGCGGTGGCTCAAGGACGAGCTGATCCTTGCGCGCAAGGCTCGCGCTGGCGTAGTAGGCCACCTGGTCGTACCGCGTGTCCAGGGGTAGTTGCACCACCATGCGCGTGGTGAAGGCGTCGCTCGGCTCGATCCAGTTTCCGGGCTGCATCCAGGGCTTTGCCTCCACCAGTTCGCCGGGCTGGTGGATCTCCCTGCGGGAGAGCGGGTTCATCTCCCCCGAGGAGTGGGCGAACTGCTCGGCATCGCTTCGCCACTGCTGGCGGAGGCGGTCCTTGGGGCTCAGCCCCACTCGTTCCCCCATGGCGTGGACTTCCGTACCGAGCACGTAGAACCCCACATCGGCGTGGTTCTGGATCGTGATGTCGACCGGTACGGCGAACGCCTTGCGGTCCTGGCTCAACACAGCCTTGTCCACGGACAACGTGATGAGAGGCCTGGTCTCGCGCCGGTAGGGCAGGTAAAGGTTCTGATAGCCGAAATTGGCGACGGCGAGGATCGAGGAGACGACCACCGCAGCGGCCACCCGCTTCGGGGCGGGGACCGTGACCGACGTCCGCCACACGGCGTACAGAGCCCACGCCGCCGCCGCCGTGAATACGCCGAACACCACGGGGAAGACCACCAGATCGCCGCTCTTCAGCGTCCTGAGCAGGAGCATGGCGTCGGTCAGGAGCGCCAGGAACACACCGACCAGGGTGAGCAGGCCGGAGTACTGGAAACTGTGCCCGGTCCAGTGGTCCACCGTCGCGCCGACGGCCAGGAGCGTGGTGAAGGCGATCGAGATGAAGACGGCACCGGTGAGGCGACCGGGGAAGGTCAGGGCATGGGCGAAGTTGCCGAGACCGAACCAGGCCAGCAGCACCGTGGTCGCGACGAGGACCAGCAGGATCACTGTCATGTCGAGCCGGGCCCGCGGGGTGTTCAGCGAGGGCCGTAACACTTTCGGGCGCAAGCCGTTGTGCGGCTTGGGAGGAGTCCGCACCCGATACCTCCTGAGACCGAGACCGTGCCGGGACACACGTGTGCGGCGCGGCCGCGGGGGATCCGCTGCCGTGCCGGGGGTTTCGTCACCATCGTCCGTGGTGATCCACCGGGGCGCCATCGGACGCCCCCGGACGTGGGACCTCCCCCGTGCCCGCGCGGTTCAACCAGGCGGGTTCCGCGACCTTGCCGTGGGGCCAACCGGCGTGTCTGCCGGGCGTGCTGAAGGAGGCCTGGCCGGGGATGCCGACGGCGTCGGCTCCCTTGTAAGCCCTGGGCGAGGTGCTGCTCGCCGCCACGCTGCAAGGTGCGATCTTCTTCGGAGTCGAGTTCGCGGCCCTGTCGCTGGGCGCGCCCTGTCAGGCTACGGGCGTGAGATGCGGTGTCAGGCGTCCGCCGCGTACCGCCAGAACTCCGTGATCACCGGTGCGGGCGCCGGACTCATCGCTGCCACCTGAGTCAGCAGGATGGTGACCGCCCCCGTGGCCGGGATGACGTGCGCTGCCGTGCCCGTGCCTCCGACCCAGCCGTAGCGGCCGGGGGTATTCCACGGGTTGGTCCGGTCGATGTCGACCGAGCCGCCGAAGCCCCATCCTTGGCCCTCCAGGAACAGCCGGCCGATGTCGCGCTGCGCGGGATTCGTATGGTCCGTGGTCATCATGCGTACGGAGTCGGCGGCCAGCACCCGGCGGCCGTCGGCCGCCACCCCGCCGGCCAGCAGCATCCGGCAGAAGGCCAGCCAGTCGTCGGCGGTCGAGGCCAGTCCGCCGTTGCCGAGAGGCAGCACGGGCAAACTGCTCCACTCACCGTCCGGGCCGTCGGCGAGCTCCAGGCTGCCGTCGTCACCTGGCCTGTAGAAGCTGGTGAACCGGTCCCGCTTGGCGGCCGGCACCTCGAAACCCGTGTCCACCATGCCCAGCGGCCTGAAGATCCGGTCCGCCAGGAACTCCGGCAGCGACTGTCCGGTGACCCGTGAGATCAGCACCCCCTGCAGCACGGAGCAGGTGTCGTACAGCCAGGCGTCGCCCGGCTGGTACAGCAGCGGGACACCGCCGAGCGCCGCCATCCACTCGTCGGCCGGTGGGAAGTTGCTCGGCACCCGGCCGTCCTTTTGGACCGTGAACAACTCCTGTACCGCCGGCAGCGTGAAGTCGGAGGGGAAACCGTACCCGGTCTGGGAGGCCAGCACGTCGAAGACGGTGATGGGCCGGATGGCCGGCACCACGTCGTCCACCGGGCTCGTCGGCGTGCGGACGACCATCGGCTTCCCCAGCTCTGGCAGCCAGATCCCGATCGGGTCGTCCAGCGCGATCCTGTTCTCCTCCACGAGGATCAGCAGTGCCGCGGCGGTGACGGACTTGGTGATCGAAGCGACCCGGAAGATGGAGTCCCTCGCCATGGGGGCGCCGCCCGCGGCGTCCTGCGACCCGGTGGCCACAACCTCGACCCGATCACCCCGGGCCACGAGGCCGACCGCTCCCGGCAGTGTGCCGGCACCGACGTGGGCTTCGAGCAAGTCGTGCAGGGTGGTCATGAGGCCGCCTTCCGGAAGATCGCTGTCGAAGGACAGACTCCCGCACGGGCCGGGAATCATCGGCGTCGACTTCTGACCTTGCCCGAGCAGATCGCCGTGTGCAGCCGCGACTCGACGGGGTCCTTCCGCCTATTGCCCCCGCCGCCCGTCCGGTGACCCGGGTCCCGGGCATGCCGTGCCGCCTGACGAGGCCGGAGGCCCCGTACGGCGTGGCGGCGCCGGGACACCGTGCACGGCGGCCCGCATATGCCCCTGACCTTTCGAAATAAACAAACAGTTTATGTGCTTGTAGGTGGGATGTAAGGGCATCCGGTGGCCAGGAGGTTGATAACTATGGTTCCCCTGCTTCTGGTTCTTCTGCTGGCTCTGATCCTCTTCGGCGCGGGCTTCGCCCTGAAGGCACTGTGGTGGATCGCGGTGATCGTGCTCATCGTGTGGCTGCTGGGCTTCGTCGTCCGTTCCGCGGACAGCGGCGGGCGCAGGGGCCGCTGGTACCGCTGGTAGACGCACGACACCCGCGCGATCAGCGCGCCGCGCGCGCAACGCGTTGGGGGCCCGGCCGGATACGGCCGGGCCCCCAACGCGTTGAGAAGACATCCTGCCCGGCGATCGGAAGGATCGGGCTTATCGGACGCACCGTAGGGTACGTGAAACGTACAGCGGCCGCGCAGACCCAGCAGTGGAACCCTGCTCCTCCTGTCTGCGGGGCCGCTGCACACTGCGTGACGCAGCACCCTCATCCTCCGCCCGCCGCTCCACCGACTGTCCTGTCCGGCCTCTGCCGCAGCGCGGTCGCGTGACGGCCGCCTCCGACCGGATGACGAGTGCAAGCGGACCGGCCGTCGGATGTCGTGTGCCTGTCGGTCGGCCCCGGTGCCGCGACCGGAACTGCGTCGTGGCACCGGGGCCGGCCTGGGCCGGGCGCGGGCGTCCCGCCTACCTCCCCTCGCGGGGCATGACCACCGCGGACAGCACGGCGGGCACGGCTCCGACGAGGAGCATGACCACGGGCCAGGACGTGGCCGAGAGGATCCCGGGGATGATGAGCGGCGTGAGGAAGGCGCCGGCGAACACCATCGTGTTCTCCAGCCCGAGGGCGGTCCCGGAGCGCTCCTTGCCCGCCATGATCGCGATCTCGGCGTAGTGCACGCCGTGCCAGCCGCAGGAGAGAAGGCCGGCCACCACCATCAGCGCGGCCGCGATCCACGAGGGTCCGGACCGGCACAGCGCGAGCCCGACGAAGCAGGCGGCGATGACCCAGCTGTAGACGATGACGATGCTCCGACGGTGCCGGCCGCCCCGGTTGTCCGTCCAGCGGCCGCTCCACACCCGGGAGACCGCGCCCAGCGCCTGGACGGCGAAGAGCAGGCCGGCGATGGCGGTGATGCCGATGTGATGCTCGGTGTGCAGGTAGATGGCGGCGAACGACAGGACGGTGAACTGCGGGAAGTCCAGCAGGAAGGCGCTCAGCGAGATCCGCCAGATCTTCCAGCGGCGCAGCGGGCTGACGCCGGCGTCGCGGTGCCCCGCGGGCGGCAGCGGGGGCTCGTCCAGCCAGCAGACGATGGCGACGGTGGCGGCGAGGGCGAAGACGGTCAGGAAGCCGAACACGCCCCGGAAGCCGACACTCATGGCGAGGGCGGGCAGCGCGAGCGCACCGATGGCGCCGCCGAGGGGGACGGCCGCGACGCGCAGGCTGATGGCGAAGCCGTGGTTGCCGGGCGGGAACCAGCCCAGGACCGCCCGGCCGGAGGCGCTGTTCACGCAGCCGCCGAGCGCCCCGGCGAGGAGCAGGACGGCGGACAGCAGCCAGGACGGCGGGGTGTACCCCGTCGTGGGGACGAGGAACGCGGTGGCCGCGCCGAGGCTCACGGTGGTGCCCGCCAGGCCGGTGACGAGCACGGCCCGCTCGCCGAACCGGTCGGTGAGCACGCCCCAGACGATCTCCGTGACCGCCGCACCGCAGGTCAAGGCGGCCAGCACGAGGCCGAGTTGGCCGGTGGAGTAGTGGTAGTCGGACTGGAGGACCGCGCTGGCCATGGGGATCCCCTGGAAGGCCGCGCTGAAGGCCGCCTGCGCGATGATGCCGATGCCGAGGATGCCCCACTTGTATTGGGGGGAGTGGGTCTTGCCCGACCTGCCGACGGGCAGCGGGACCGCCGTGTGGGCGACCGGTGCCGTCGTGATCTGCTGGGACATGGTCTTGGGGTGCTTTCTACTCAAGGGTGATCGAGGGGGACGAGGGGGACGAGGGGGCCTGTCGGGGAGGCAGGTCGGGGTCAGGAAGTGAGGAGCGGCGCGCCGTCCAGGGCGAGTCCGGTGTCCGGGAGTTCGCCGGGCGGCAGGGGTTCGGTGCGCTTCTCCCGGATCACCAGCAGGGTGCAGCCGTGCAGGCTGCTGACCCGGTGCACGCTGCCGGGCTTCTCGAGGACGAGGCAGCCGGGGCCGTAGACGTCACCGTTGTCGTTGCGCAGTTCGCCGTCCACGACGACGATCAGCTCGTAGCCGAGGTGGCGGTGGAGGTCACCGTGCGCGCCGGCGCCGAATCGCGCGAGGTAGGCCTCGGCGCCGTCCGGGCCGGTGTCCTCGGCGGTGTAGAGCCAGTGCACGTCGACCGCCTGGCGTCCGGGCTGGACATAGGCTTGCCAGGTGAGCCGGTCGAGGTCGGGGGCGTTCAGGAGGTCGCGGACGACCAGGACGTCACGGCGCCGGGGCGGGGGGGCGGTCACGGTCATGGGGCTGCCTTTCGGCTCGGAGTACGCGGAGTACGCGGCGAGCTCGGAGTGCTCGGAGTGCTGGGAGTGGGAGAGGCCGGGTGCGCTGCCACCCCCGGTGACGCGCAGGTGCGCGCTCACTTCGGAGCGGCGGATCTTGCCCGATGTGGTGCGGGGCAGCGCGTCGGCGAAGGAGACGCTGTGGACGCGCAGGGCCCGGGTGACGTGGAGGTCGACGTGGTCGAGGAGTTCCGCCTGCGTGGCGTCGGCGCCGGGCTCGAGTTCGACCACGGCGTGCGCGGCGAGCGTCAGCGCGGGGTGCGGCACGGGGACCACGGCGGCGGCGCGGACGGCGGGGTGTGTGCGCAGGATCGCTTCGAGTTCGTACGGGGAGACGCGGTGCCCGCCCGACTTGAAGACGTCGTCGCTACGTCCCAGGAGCCGTACGTAGCCGTCGCAGGCCAGGACGGCCGAGTCGCCCGTCGCGTACCGGTCGGCGGTGAGGACCTGCCGGGTGCGCTCGGGGTCGCCGTCGTAACCGGTCATCATGCCCACGGGCCCGTCGGCGAGTTCGACGTACAGCTGCTCGTCCCGGACGCTGAGGTTCCAGCCGGGCAGCGGCTTGCCGAGCCAGCCCGGCTTGTGAGGCAGTCCCGGGGTGGTGCCGACGAGGGCGGTCGTCTCCGTCTGGCCGTAACCCTCGCGGACGGTCACGCCCCACTCGGCTTCGATGACCTCACCGACGTGCTGGGCGAGCGGTTCGCCGGCGGTGGTCGCCTCACGCAGCCGGGGCTGGGCGGTCGAGGCGTGCGCGGCGAGCCGCGTCCACTGGGCCGGGGGAGCGCACAGGCTGGTGATGCCCCGGTCCCGGAGGAGCCGCGGCAGGTGCCCTGGGTCGACGTGCGCTGCGGGTGGGACGACGAGGGTCGCCTCGGCGGTGAACGGGACGAAGAAGCTCGACCAGGAGTGCTTGGCCCAGCCGGGCTCCGAGATGTTGACGTGCCGGTCGCCGGGGATCAGCCCGTTGAAGTACATCGAGGACAGGTGTCCCACCGGGTACGACGCGTGGGTGTGGACGACGAGTTTCGGCGCCGAGGTGGTGCCGGAGGTGAAGTAGGCGAACGCCGTGTGGGAGGCCGGGGTCGGACCGGTCGGCAGGTAGGAGGCGGAGACCTGGTAGGAGTCGTCGTAGGGGTGCCAGCCGGTGACGTGGGCGCCGACCGCGATGCGCGTCAGCGGGGTGTGCGGGACGGAGTCGCACGAGGCGAAGAGGGGAGCGAGCTCGCTGCGGCAGATCACGTGGCGGACCCGGCCGCGCCCGATCCGGTCGGCGGCTTCCGTGCGGGTCAGGGAGGTGTACGTCGGGATGGCCACGGCCCCGGTCTTCAGGCAGGCGAGGAGCGTCTCCCACAGCTCGACCTGGGGGCCCAGGACGATGAGGACGCGGTCGCCGCGCCGGACGCCGGTGCGGGTGAGCCAGTTGGCGAGCTGGTCGGAGCGGGTGGCGAGGTCCTGGTAGGAGATGCGCTGGTCCCGGCCGTCGGGCCCGATCAGTTCCAGGGCGGTGCGCCGGTTGTCCCGGGCGATGACGTCGAACCACTCCAGTGCCCAGTTGAAGTGGGTCATCCGGGGCCAGGTGAAGGCCCGGCGGGCGGCCTCGTGGTCGGCGCGCAGGTCCAGCAGGAGGTCCCGGCCGCGCCGGAAGGCGGCGTGGGCGGGGGTACGGCGGTGGGTCCAGTAGGAGGAGGCGCGGCCGTCGGCGAAGGGTGCCGTGCCGCGCTGGTCTCGGGCCGTCGTCATGCTCGGGCTCCTTCCAGCGTCCGGGCGGCGGCGGGCCGGGGAAGCGCCGCGAGCGCGTCGTGCGCGATGGCGTCGGCATCGCCGGTGAAGTCGGTCCAGGGACCGGGCCGCGCGGACCCGACCTGCATGAACCAGCGCTGTCCCTCGGAGGGGATGCCCAGGACGTACACGCCGTCGGCGGGAGTTCCCGCCACGGTCACGGGCCGGTAGGGCACCGCCGTCGTGGCCACGCCCGCGGTGACGGGACTGCCCTCGCCCTGGCGGTTGGTCCAGGGCGTCCACAGGCCGCTGCCGCGCAGGTGCCGGGTGAGCGGCGCGGTGTCGCGGTCGAGGTCCGGCGCGGGGATACGGGCGTCGACGAGGGCCTCGCAGTGGTGCAGGGAGCCCTCGACCTGCCGGGAGCGGACGGTGAAGCGTCCGCCCGCCCCGTCGGCGGCGAACTCGGCCGACGGACCGGCGACCCGCAGGACGCCCGCGTCGAGCAGGGCGCGCGTCTGCCGCAGCCGCTGTGCGGGGGGCCCGGCGGCCAGGAAGGAGCTGAGCGGCGCGAACCAGCCGAGGAAGTCCTCGCGGTGCGACGCGGCGGTCAGGCCGTCGAAGTCGACCGCGCGCCGGATGGTGCCGCGGACGTCGCGCAGGACGTCCAGCGCCGCCTTGCGGGGCCCCTGGAAGTTGCCCCGTCCGGCGTGTTCGAGGTCGTCGTCGATCAGCTGCCGCAGGGCGGCGTGGAACGCGGCCGGGCTGCTGAAACCGCGGCCGGCGAAGGGACGCGCCAGGTCATCGACGTCCAGCGGCGGCAGACCGTCGACGCCGAGCCGCTCGGCCGCCGCGCGCACGATCTCGTCCGCCGCGTCGGCTGCCGCGCCCTCGACCAGGGCGGCGGCGCGCGCCAGGAACTCCCGCTCCGCGCGGTCCCCGAGCCGGGCGCGCACCTCGGTCCCGTAGTAGACCAGCTGCATCTCCGCGTGCAGCCACGGCCAGACCTGCGCACGGAAGTCGAGCGGACGGCCGGGGGCGCGCAGGGCCGCGATCCGCTCCGCGGTGAACAGCCGCGCCGTGTAACGCCACGTCGGGCCCTTCTGGTTGAGACCGCGGGCCGGCAGCGGCGCCCCGGACCGTGAGCCGGCCACCAGGACGGGTTCGAGACCGGAGGGCAGGTACCGCAGGCTGCGGTCCGGGCCCTCGCGGAACCGGCCGTCGCGGCCGGTGGTCAGGGCGGCGACGATGTCGTAGAACGTCAGCCCCATGCCGAGCACCGCCACGCGGGCACCCGGTGCGATGCGCTCAAGCGGCATGTCGGCGGCGCTGTCGCCGCGGACGTACTCCAGCCGCGGGCTGCTCGCGGCGAAGTCCGCGAAGCGGGCCTGGTCCGGCGACAGTTCGGTCAGCGGGTGGCCGGTGGCCAGGACGACCCGGTCGGCGTCGATCAGTTCGCCGTCGGCGCACCGCAACTGCCAAGCCGCGCCGCTGCGTTGCATCCCGGTGACGTGCCCGGTGTGCCGGCGCAGCGTCGCACCGGCCGGCAGGGAGTCCTGCACCGTCTGGAGGAAGAACCGCAGGTACGCGCCGTAGAGGGCACGAGGGGCGTAGGCGTTGGGGCCCGGGTAGCAGGGGTCCTCGGTGGCGGCCCACCACTGGGCCAGCGTCGGGCCCGCTCCGGCCCGGGCCGGGCCGTCGTCGGCGGGGCCGGAGAACATGGTCACTTCGCCGCAGGCGGTGTTCATCAGGAAGACGGGGTTCTGGTCGGTGCGCCACACACGTCCCGCGCCGACCTCGTCCTTGTCGATCAGGACGATCTCCACGGCCCGGTCCGGAGTCTCGTCCCGCAGACGGGCCACGAGACGTTCGACGACGGCGAGACCGCGCGGGCCGGAACCGACGACCGCGACCCGGTGCGGGGCGGTGACCTGCGCGCGGGGGCGGGTCAGGAGCGCCGCCGACCGGTCGTGGGTGTCCGCGGTGAAGCGCAGCATGCTCAGCAGCCGGCTGGAGGTGACGACGTGGTGGGTGCCCGCGGGCGCGGGCAGGGGCATGGCGCCCGTGTCGGCCCACACCAGCCGGCCGTCGTCACCGATCGCTCCGCGTGCCGCGCCCGCGTTGTCGCGGTGCAGGCAGAAGGGCACGTCGAGCGTGCCGGACGCGAAGGCGGCGCGCAGGCCCGCGCCGATGTCGGAGCCGTGGTCGAGGACGGCGGTGATCAGCCGCAGCGCCTCGCTGTAGACCGTCTCGTAGTCGACCTGGCGGGCCCACGGCAGGGGGCAGTCGTCCCGGAGGGCCTCGCGGGACACCCGGGCCGCCCGCTCCAGGGCCGCGACGTTCTCGGCGACGGTGGGGATGCGGTGCGCTTCGGCGACCGTCTTGACGATCAGCCGCTGTGCGCCGCCGCGCACGGCGAGCTGGGCCGAGGAGTCCAGGAGCAGTTCCGCCCCGGCCTCGGTGGCGGGGTAGACGCCCATGTAGGTGTAGAGCACCACGTGCCGTGCGACATGGGCCGGCAGGAAGAGGTCCGCGAGGTGGTGCAGGGCGGCCAGCGCCTCGACGTCCTGCACCGCGTTGGTCTGCTGGGCGTAGGACAGCGAGACGGAGGTGATCCCGTTACGGGCGAAGAACATCGCTTCCAGGACGCTGATCGCCACGAGCAGCGAGGGCGGGCACATCTGGCCGAGCATGCAGCCACCGAAGGTCTCCAGGTGGGCCCGCATGCCGTGCTCGGCGGCCTGTTCGGCGAGCTGCTGGGTCGCGTCGGTCCAGGCGGGCACCGCCTCGGCGAGCGGGCGCCGGGAATAGGGCAGGCAGTAGGAGACGGGGCCGCCTTCGGAGGCGGCCATTCCCGCCGCGACCATCGCGTCGAAGATGTGGGCGGGCCGGGCGGAGCCGTGCCGGACCTGGACGGGGACGCCGTCGGCGGCGCGGGCGACCTGCGCGGTGAGGCGCGGCCCGTGGTTGACGAGCGGGAACCCGTTCAGCGCGCGGCCGGCCGCCAGGGCCGCCTCGGCGCCGGCGATGTCCTCGACCCGGGTGTAGGAGTCGATGGTGAGCGTGGCGAGCGTCCTGGCGCGGGCGGTCGCGACGGCCGCCAGGCCGTCGGCCATGCTCCGCGGGTCCGACATGCCCATCCGGGGCTGTACGACCAACTGGCCCGCGTGCGCGGCCTGTTCCACGTAGGTCTGCATGTCGGGGGTGCTCCCGGACGCTTCCGGGGTGCCCTGGAGAGGTGCTGCGGCGGCGCCCTGGGGGCGTATGCCGCTCATGCGGCGACTCCGGCGATCCCGGGGCGCTGTCCCGTCATCCGCTGCAGCGCGGTGCCGAACTCGGCCGGATCCGCGCCGTCCGTGAAGACGGCGTCGAAGCCCTCCGCGACCAGCTCGTCGGCGAGGCGGGGCTGGGCGGCTCCCTGGATGCCCAGTTTGCCGCCGATCATGACGGGGACCGCGGCCAGGGCCGGGTCGCTGTCCGTCCGCAGCGTCCTGATGAGCCGGCGGCCGTCGATGTGACCGTGCCCGTTCACCGAGGAGATGACGACGGCGTCGGGCCGCTGGAGGCGCACCTGCTCGACGAGTTCGGCGTCGGGCACGCACGGCCCGAGGTTGACCACGTCGTAGCCGCGCTCTTCGAGCAGCAGTTGGAGGAACACCAGGTTCCAGGTGTGGGAGTCGGAGGAGACCGTCGAGAGCAGGATGCGTTTCGCTCTGGACTGGATGGGACGCACGGGTAGGACCTCCTGTCGAGGGGCCGCGGTCTGCCGCGGCACATCGAAGATCTCTGGTTCCGGGGTTCGGGCCCAGACCGATTCGGCAGTCGTGAACCGCGGTTCGGGGATGCCGTACCGGCCCGCGCCGCGGGCCGGCCGGCGCACTACGCTCGGAGCGTGCCCGGTGGGGGCGGGGCCGGCTGCTCCGCCGGTTCCCCGTCGGGAACGTGGCGTCCGCAGACGATGACACCGGTGATCACCAGCAGGGCACCGCAGCACTGCAGGAGCGTCAGTTCCTGGCCGAGCCACAGGTAGGCGACGACGCTGGTGGCGACGATCTCGAAGGTGCCGAGCATGCTCACGCGCGTCGGCCCGAGGACGCGTACGGCACGGAGCACGAGAGCGAACGGAGCGGCCATCCCGAGGACGCCGATCAGGGTGAGCGGCACGAGGGTGCGCGGCTCCCACGCGCTGCTCTCGATGCGCCACGGAGGCTGCACGCAGCACCACGCGAGGGCGGCCACGAGCGAGCCGTACAGGGTGGAGGTGCCCGCGGGCACGGCACCGCCGAGGGAGCGCCCGCACACGAGATACAGGATGTAGGAGGCGGCCGTGGCCAGTCCGAAGACGAGACCGAGGGGGTCGAGACGGCTCAGCTGCGCACCGCCGACGCCGACCATCAGCACCACACCGCCGAGGGTGAGGGGCAGGGCCACCAGGATGCTCGTGGCCGGGCGGCCGCGCCGGCGCACGGCGTCGGCGGCGGTCAGCCAGGCGGCGGCGCTGTACTGCAGCACCAGGGCGACGGCCAGGGGGAGCCGGGCTATCGCCATCGAGTAGCAGTAGATGAGCGCCGCCAGCGCCATGCCGAAGACCGCCACCCGCGGCAGGCTCCGCCACGGCAGGCGCAGCAGATCGCGGCGGACGAGGCCCAGCCCGGCGAACAGGCTCACGAAGCCGAAGAGCATGCGGAACTCGGTCACGGTGACCGCGCCGACGCCCCGGTCGATGACTTCGCGCGAGGCCGTGCCGCTCAGGCCGAAGAGCACGCACGCGGTGACGACCATGAGGCAGCCGGACGTCCCGGCCCGGCGGAGGCCTTTGCGGTCCAGGGCGCCGAGGGGGCCGCGGGTGAGCGGTTTCGCGGGCCCGGGTGGCGTGGGCCGGGCGCCCGGCGCCGTGCCGCCGCCTCCTCGGTCCGGCCGGGGGCGCGGGCTCAACTCGCGGTACCGGTCGTGACGTACGCGGGACGCGGCCGGGCGGACGGGAGGTCCCGCGGCACGGTGGGCGCGAGGGGCTGCGGCGGGCGCAGCCGTCGCAGGTGCGGGACCACGTGCGGGGGTGTGACCCCGGTGTTCCAGATCAGCTCGGTCATCACCGGGGGCAGCGCCGGCAGCGGCAGCTTCACCAGCTGCCCCGACTGCAGTTGCGGCCCCACCGCCACGGCCGGCACCACGCCCACGCCCATGCCGCCCAGCACGGAGGACTTGACGCCGTCCACGCTGCCCACCTGCTGGACCTGGACGCGTCCGAGGTGGGGGAGTGCCTGCCGCTCGGCGATCTCGCGGTAGACGCAGCCCGGCGCGGTGACCAGCAGCCGCTGGGGGCGGGCCACCTGTTCGGGCGTGCCGACCAGGACGACCTGGTCGGTCCACAGGTGCCGGCGGTCGTCCTCCGCGGCCGGCCGCGTGGCCGCGGGCACGGCCGACGGGTCCGCTGCGGGGACGGTCGCCGAGTTGACGAGGGCGGCGGACAGCTCGCCCCGGCCGACCTGGTCCCGCAGCTCGGCCACCGAGCCGACGAACACCTGGGTCTCCAGGTGGGGCATGAGCCGGCGCAGGGTCCGCAGGAAGCTCGGCAGGCGGTAGGTGCACACGGACGCCGTCGCGCCGATGCCGAGGCTGCCGGGGCGGTCCTCCGCGGCGGCCGCCACCGCCGCCTGCGCCTGGGCCAGCTTGTCGAGGATGTCGGTGGCGTACTCCAGGAAGCGGGCGCCCGCCTTGGTGAGCCGGTTCACGGTCGCCCCCCGCTCCAACAGGGAGGCGCCGAGGGCGCGTTCGAGCCCCTGTAAGTGGCTGGTGACGGTCGAGCGCGCATAGCCGAGCCGGTCCGCGGCCTCGGCGAGGGTGTTGCTCTGGGCCACGGCCACGAACGTTTCCAGTCGCTGGACGTCCACGGTGCGGTCTCCTTCCGGTCGGTCCCCCGGGGGCTTTCGCCACCCCGTCCGCCTCTGTACGAGGATCTTGAGCCAAGATTAGATCAGACCTCATCCATGTACTCAAGTACATAGATATCCGCCGGGGGAAGCGTGGGCAAAGATTTGCTTAACCCCGGAAACAAAATTGACCCCGAGTGTATCTTTGTATCGGACTGCACGGAGTGGCCATGCCCTCCGCTGCTCACGTACGGGGGAGGGTGGTCTCCCCATGCCCGAGAGAAGGGGGACAGTTGTGCGCGCTGCGCGTACGACCGAACGGGCCGCGGTGGCCGTCGTGGGAATCGGATGCGCGTTCCCGGGAGCGAAGGGCCCGACAGCGTGACCCTCGTGCCCGCCGACCGGTTCGACATCGCCGAGCACTACTCCCGCGACCCGCAGGAGCCGGGCCGGACCGTCTCCCGGCACGGCGGCTTCCTCACCGACGCCTTCGCGTTCGACGCCGGCTTCTTCGGCATCTCACCTGCGGAGGCGGCCGGGATGGACCCACAGCAGCGCCTCCTGCTGCAGGTCGCCTGGGAGTCGCTCGAGGACGCGGGCCTCACACCCTCGGCCCTCGCCGGCTCACGCACCGGTGTCTTCGTGGGTCAGGCCACGGCCGACTACGACGAGGTCCACCACCCCCTCGACGCACGCACCACGGTCCGGGGCGCCGCGGGCCGGAGGTTACGGGCCGTCACCGCCGGCCGTGTCTCCTACGCCTTGGACCTCCGCGGCCCGAGCGTCGTCCTGGACACCGCCTGCTCCTCGTCCCTCGTCGCCGTCCACGCCGCCCGGCAGAGCCTGCTCGCCGGCGAGAGCGACCTCGCCCTCGCCGGCGGCGTCAACCTCATCCTGTCGCCGCAGGACGCCATCGTGTACTCGCAGAGCGGCATGCTCTCGGCGGACGGGCGGTGCAAGTTCGCCGACGCCTCGGGAGACGGCTTCGTCCGCAGCGAGGGCGTCGGCGTGGTGGTGCTCAAGCGGCTGCCCGACGCCTTGCGCGACGGCGACCAGGTGCGCGCGCTCCTCCTGGGCACCGCTGTCTGCAACGACGGCAGGGGCAGCGGACTTCTGCTCAAGCCCGCCGAGTCCGGACACGTCGCCGCGATCGAGGAGGCCTGCGCGGCGGCCGGCATCTCACCCGGCCAGGTCGACTACGTGGAGGCGCACGGCACGGGAACGCCGGTCGGCGACGGTGTGGAACTCGCCGCGCTCGCCTCGGTCCACCGCGACCGGGACGCCGGCCGTCCGCTGCGGATCGGGTCGGTGAAGACGAACATCGGCCACCCCGAGGCCGCGGCCGGGATCGCGGGCCTGATCAAGGCGGTGCTGATGGCCGAACACGGCGTCATCCCGGCGTCCCTGCACTGCGCCGAGCCCCACCCGCTGCTCGCCTCGGGAACGCTCCCCCTCCGGCTGGTCACCGAGAACGAGCCCCTGGCCGGCAACGGCGACGGTGCCCGCATCGGCGTCACCTCCCTCGGCCTGTCCGGCACCAACGCCCATGCCATCGTGGCCGAGTACACCCGGCCCGCCGAGTCCACCCAGCGCACCGAGTCCACCGAGCGCACCGAGTCCACCGACGGGGCGCACACCGGCGCAGGCGCGGTGGAGCCCACCGGGCAGGAGCACCGCCCGCAGCGGCGGCCGCTGCTCGTCCTGTCCGCCCGCACACCCGCCTCCCTGCGCGGCCTCGCCCGCGCCTACGCCTCCCACCTGCGCGGCCCGGGGAGCGCCACCCCCCTGGCCGGCCTGTGCGCGGCCGCCGCCCTGCGCCGGGACCACCACCCCTTCCGCCTGTGGGTGACGGCCGCGACGCACGAGGGGATGGCGGACCGGCTGCTGGCCCTGGCGCGAGGGGAGGCGATCACCGACGGCGGCACCGGGGAAGCGGGCTTCGACACGGACCGGCGCACCGCTCTGGTGTTCCCCGGACAGGGCTCGCAGTGGCAGGGAATGGGTCGTGGCCTCCTGGCCTCGTCACCCGCCTTCCGTACGACGCTTTCTCGGTGCGCGGACGCCGTGCGCGCCGAACTGGGCTGGTCTCCCCTGGAGTTGCTGACCGACGACCGCGCCCACCTTTCCGACGACGTGCAAACGGTGCAGCCCCTGCTGTGGGCCGTGGAGGTGGCGCTCGCCGCCGCACTGCGAGAGGCGGGACTACGGCCCGACCTGTGCATCGGCCACAGCATGGGAGAGGCGGCCGCAGCCCAGGTCAGCGGCGCTCTCACCCTGCGGGACGCGGCAGCGGTGATCTGCCGCCGCAGCCGGCTCATGAGCCGGGCCGCCGGACGCGGGGGCATGCTGCTCGTCGAGCTGTCCGCGGACGAGGCCCAGCGAATCATCGCGAACGCCCACCCCGGCATCCGCGTGGCGGCAGAGAACGCGCCGCGGGCGACCGTGCTCGCCGGTCCCGGCGACCAACTGGCCCACCTGACCAGCGCGTTGGAACGGCAGGGCGTGGCCTGCCACCCGGTCCGCGTCGACGTGCCCTCCCACTCCCCGGCCATGGAGGAGATCCGCCAGGACCTGCTCGACTCCCTCGCCGGCCTCACCCCACGACGGCCCGAGCTGCCCATGATCTCCACCGTGCGCGGTCACGACCTGGTCGGTGCCGGCGGTGACTCCGTACCCGACGCCGCCTACTGGGCGGAGAACCTGTGCGGTCCCGTGCACTTCACGCGCGCCGTCAGGGCGGCGGCGAAGGCGGAGGACACCGTGTTCGTCGAAGTCAGTCCCCATCCCCTGCTGTCCGGCGGCATCAAGGACACCCTCTGCGCGCACGCGGCGGGCGGTGCCGTCGTGGCGACCCTGCGCCGGAACCAGGACGAGCCGGACGCGCTGGCCAGGACCGTCGGGCAGGTCTACGCAGCGGGCGCGAGCGTGGACTGGACCCGCTGGTTCGACCGGGAGATGACCCCGGGCGTGCGCCTGCCCACCTACGCCTGGGACACCCTCGACTACCTCCCCGCCACCTCGGCCCCCCGGGCCCAGGCCCCGGGCGTCCGCACGCGCACCCTCCCCCTCGCCGACTGGGCGGCCGGCGACTGCCGGAGCCACGTCCTCACGGTGCGGGGGAGCACCCCCGTTCCCGCCGTCGTCCACCTCCTCGCCGCGATCGACGCGGTGCGCGACGTCTGCGGCCACACGACTCCGGTCCTGCGCGCCGTACGGCTGTCCCCGCACGTCGTGGACGCACGCGGGACCGCCGCCACCGCGCTCACGGTCGAGATCGGCGCGCCCGCCCGCGACGGGGGCCGCCCGGTGTCGGTCACCTCCACCCGCGCCGGTGAGACCGTCCCGCACGCCGAGGGTGAGGCCGTAGCGGCGGACGCCGCCGAGGGCACCGACGCGACCGCCGTACACGCGGTACTGGACGCGGCGTTGGCCCGCTGCACCACGTATCTGCCGCGCGACCGCTTCGAGGCGCAGGCCCGTCGGCACGGCGTCACGATCGGAGGCGGCCTGAGCTCGGTGGAACAACTGTGGTGCGCTGAAGGCGAGTTCGTTGCGCGCGTCGGGCGCCCCTTGCTGCAGGGTCCGGCGGCCTGGGAAGCGGGGCTGCTGCCGCTGGTCTCCGCGTGGCCCGAGGCGCTCGGCTCCGCGTCCGCCCGCCGGGCCGCCGCGCCGGACACCGGGGGTGAACCTCTCTACGTCCCCGAGGAGTTCGGCGAGGTCCGCGTGCTCGGCGACCTGCCCGAACGCTTCTGGAGCGTCGGCACGTGCGCGCCGGCCGGCCCGGACTCCGCCCTCGCCGACGTCCGGCTGTACGCGCCGGACGGCGGCCTGCTGGCCTCCTTCACCGGCATACGGCTCCGGCGGCTCCCCGCGGAGCCGGCCCCGAGACCGGGGTCCGTGATGCCGTCCGTCGGTGCGGTGGCGGGCTGGCTCACCGAACGGCTCCTGCCGCCCGTGGTCTCCCGGACCCTGCAAGGGATCGGTTCCGCGCTCCTGGGCGCCATGACGGCGAAAAGTGACGCCCCGGCGGACACCGCAGCGTGCACCACGCCGGCCGCCAGCCCCCTCACCGTCGCCGAGCCCTCGCAGCCGGCGGACCCGGATCGGTCCCGGAGCCGCACGGCGCCCGATCCCCACCAGGCACTGCTCGACCATGCCGCCGGCCTCCTCGGGCTGCCTGCCTCCCAGATGGACGTCCGCCGCCCGCTGAGCGCCCTCGGGCTGGACTCCCTGATGGCCGTGCACCTGCGGCAGCGACTGCTGGCCGATCACGGCATCGACGTCCCCGTGGGGCGCCTCCTGTCGCAGCAGCCGATCGCGGACCTCCTGGGCGAACTCACCGCGGCGTAAGGCGGAGAGAGACAGGGCGGCCGACACCCCCGGAACCCCAGGGGCCTGTCGGCCGCCCTGCCGCATCCCGGAAAGGTCGACTGTAAACCATGAATGAACTGTGGTATAAGAATGCGTAGGGCCGGGGCCCGAGCAGTCGGCAACCGGTGAGTGCGAGAACGCAGGAGAGTCCACCCGACATGTCACTGCACAAGCAGGCGCCCACCTGCCGCACTCGACCGCGACGCACGTCTCTGTCCTACTGATACGGCACGTGCAGGAGGAAGAGATGGACACGTCCCCACTCGAGAACACGCCCCAGCCGCTGGGACGCCGCGAGCGGAACAAGATCAAAATAAAGGAGCGCCTCTACACCGCGGCGCTGGAACTCTTCGCCGAGCGGGGATACGAGCAGACGTCCGTCGACGAGATCGCCGAACGTGCCGACGTGGCCCGGGGAACCTTCTTCAACCACTTCCAGCGCAAGGAAGACCTCATCAGCACCTGGGGCGAACGGCGCAGGGAGGGGCTGGTCGCCGTCATGGCGGACGCCTTCCCCGAGCGGATCGGTGCCGCGGACCGCCTGCGCCGCTGCATCACGATCCTGGGCCGGATCAACGAGGAAGAGCACGAGCGTGCCGCCGCCATGCTGATCGCCTGGGTGAAGGCCGGCCGGCCGCTCATGGAAGAACCGTACGTCGCCGAACTGTTCGCGGAGATCATCGAGGACGGCCGGGACAGCGGGGAATTCCGCGAGGACGTATGCCCCCGGCAGGTGGGGAACGTGCTGCGCGACATCTACCTGGGCGCCCTGTACCGCTGGTTCCGTGAAGCGGACGCCGAGCCCGACGGCAAGCTCCGGCAAGAGCTTTTGCAGGCCCTGGAGTTGCTCCTGAGCGGCATCACCGCCCGGGCCTGACGGGGCGTCCGCGTGCGGGGAGCGCACCCTGCACGCGGGAGGCGTCGGACCGGAAGTGTCGGACTGACGGCAGGTCGCGCTCGTACCAAGTACCGAAGGACACCGGCACCGTCCACCAGTCCCTGGCTCGACGGGTTTCTTCCGCCGAGCCGGCCTCGCGGGGTCCGACAGGAGTCCTCACTCTGTCACGATCGGGGGCAGCGGTTCGCAGGCGGCGTGCCAGGCACGAGGGAGCGCAGCAACGCCCGTGCGTGCGGCGATCACCCCGCCGGCGACAGCGCAGGTGGTGTCGATATCACCGCGCCCGGCAACCGTGACCCACAGACCCTCCTGCAGGTCGTCCAGGTGCCCCGCCGCGCACCACAGGGCGTACGGGACGGTATCGGGCCCCGACATCCGGTAGCCGGAGCCCAGGACCTCCGCGGCGTGCCGAACCGACGTGTGCGCCGGCATCCGGGCAGCGATCCGTATTCCCGACCGGACGTCGCTGTCGGGGAGCCGCTCGGCGACTGCCTGAAGGAAGTCCGACCTGGCCGGGGCGTTCCCGCCCCGGCTGCGGGTGGCCAGCGCCGCGGCAAGGGCGACCGCCACCGCCGCGGCGGCTGCTTCCGGATGATGGTGCGACACCGCGCTCTGACGGGCGGCCTGCTCAGCGACCGCATCGAGGTCGGCGCAGTGCCAGGCGCCGAGCGGAGCGGCGCGCATGGCCGCGCCGTTGCCCCAGGACCCCTGGCCGCCGAACTGTCCGGCGACCACCTCTGGCCAGGGCTCGCCCGCGCCGATCCGGCGGAGCACGTCATGCATCGAGGCTCCGTACCCGCGGTGCGTGTCCTCGGCGTAGGCCGCCGCGAAGCGCAGCGCGAGGCGGTCCTGGTCGACGGTGCCGCCGCCCTCGACGAGTTCCCGGACGAGGACAAGTGCTTGGGCGGTGTCGTCACTCCACCGCCACAGCGGTTCCGGGGGCAGCGTGCGCGCCTCCAGGCCGGCCGGACCGTCCCGGCGCAGGATGGCGAACCAGCGGTCACCGAAGGCATCGCCGAACGCGAGCCCGCACAACGAATCCAGCACAGCAGCAGGGATGGTGATCATCGGGACAGTCTCGCAGCGCGACGGCACTTCCGCGCCCCGGTTTCGCACCGGGACCGGGCTTCTGCTCGCCGTCAGGACATTCGACCGCTCGGGGGAGAGCGCGCACTGCTGCACACAAGGCCCCCCAAGTAGCAGAGTGTAAGAGGGATTTCGCGGCGCTGCTCGGCGAGTTCCGTCGAACCCCCGTCCTGGTGCCGCTCGGTGACGGCCCGGGTCCGGTGGAGGAGCGGGGGATGCTGACCGCCGACCGGAACGGGGTGCGGTTCATCCTGGCGTTCTCGGACGAGCGGGCGCCGGCCCGTTACGCCCGGGAGCGGGGCGCTTTGGCGCGGGAGTGGACGTACCAGACGGTGCTCGGTGCGCCGCTGATTTCTTCGCCATCGTCACCGACCTCGTCGGGACCCCGAGCGCACTCATCACGGAACTGACCATTCCGGCGGTTGGCCCCGGGGAGACGCTCAACCTTAAGTGAGGCATAAACGCCTCTTAAGCGTTCTTGAGTCTCGACTCGCTGCTCAAGTAACCGCAGTTCAGGGGCTTTTGGTCGCGCCCCGCACAAGTTGGCCGAGGCAACGGCCGTGCGTACCATCGGGATCCCCCCAACGGCTCACCGTAATGAGAGAGCGCTCTCAAACCGAACGATCCGCCTCCTCGTTCGCGGTCCGCCGTACGGGCGGAACCACCTGCACCCCCCACAGACAAGGTGTCATCCCAGCCATGGCAGCTCATCGCGCTCGGCGGTGGACGCTCGGCGGACTGGTCTCACTGGTCGCCGCCGCACTCGTCACCGTCCTCCTCATCACGACCACCGGCTCCGGGGCGAACCGGGCCAGCGCCGCACCCACCGCGGTGACCTGGTCCGACGACTTCGACGGCAGTGCGGGAAGCGCTCCCGACCCCACCAAGTGGACGGTCGAGACCGGCGGTTCGGGCAACGGCAACCACGAGCTGCAGTACTACACACCGGGCAACCAGAACGCCGCCCTCGACGGCCAGGGACACCTGGTGATCACAGCACGCAAGAACACCGACTCCGGACTGCAGTGCTGGAACGGGACGTGCCAGTACACATCGGCCCGCCTCAACACGGCCCGCGGCTTCACCCAGGCGTACGGCCACTTCGAGTCCCGTATCAAGATCCCCCGCGGCCAGGGGATGTGGCCGGCCTTCTGGATGCTCGGCGACAACCTTCCCAGCGCGGGCTGGCCCGACAGCGGGGAGATCGACGTCATGGAGAACGTCGGCAAGGAGCCCGGCATGGTCCACGGCACCATCCACGGACCCGGTTACTCCGGCTCCGGCGGGCTCGGTGCCGCGTACACCCTTCCTGACGGCAAGGCGTTCGCCGACGACTTCCACGTCTTCGCCGTCGACTGGAGCCCGGCGGCGATCACCTGGTCGGTGGACGGCCACGCCTACGAGACCCGCACGCCGTCCGACCTCGGTGGCAAGAAGTGGGTCTACGACCATCCGTTCTTCCTCATCCTGAACCTCGCCGTCGGCGGCGACTGGCCCGGCAGCCCCGACTCGGCCACTTCCCTCCCGCAGACGATGACCGTCGACTACGTCCACGTCTCGACCTCCGACGCGGGCGGCTCGACCGGTTCGACCGGCGCAGGCGGCGCCATCAAGGGCATCGGCGGAATGTGCGTCGACGTGGCCGGCGCCTCCGCCGCGGACGGGACGCCGATCCAACTGCACGACTGCAACGGCGCCGACGCCCAGAAATGGACGCTGGGCAGTGACGGCACCCTCCGCGCGCTGGGCAAGTGTCTCGACGTACGCGGCGGTTCCACCGAGGACGGCACCCCCGTCCAGCTGTACGGCTGCAACGGCAGCAAGGCCCAGCAGTGGACCTACACCTCCGCCCACGACCTCACCAACACCGGCGCGGGCAAGTGCCTCGACGCCAAGGACAATGCGGCGGCCGACGGCACCCGGCTGCAGATCTGGACCTGCGGCGGCACCGGCAACCAGAAGTGGACCGTGGGCTGACCCCGCAGGCGGACGGCCCACCCCACCCCCACTCGCCTCCACGAGGCACACGCACCAGGGAAAGGCACAAGAACATGGCACCACGTCACCAGCGCAGTCTCAGCCGCCGCAAGCTGCTCGTCGCCCTGGGCGGAGCGGCCGTAGCGGCGCCCGCCGCGGCGGCCCTGGCTCCCCACGCCCTTGCCGGTACGACGGACAACGGCACGAAGGCCGCAGCGGCAGGGGCGCTCCCGCTCACGATCGTCAACAACAGCGGCTCGTTCGACAACGCCTCGGTGCACGTCTACATCGTCGGCAACCAGGACGGCAAGCAGGTCCGGGTCACCCCTGACGGCACCCTGGCCCCGATATCGCTGTCCGACAACGGGGCGGACGGCTTCACCGACTACGCCCTTTCCCTGCCCGCGAGCGGGGAGGCCGGCCTCACGCTGCCCCGCATGTCCGGCCGCATCTACGTGTCGCTCGGCGACAAACTGAAGTTCAAGGCCGTCGCGGACGGGAACGGCAATGCGGCACTGCAGTACCCCGCCGGCTGGGTGACCTCCGACCCCAACTACCGCATCCTGCACGACTGCGCCGAGTTCACCCACAACGCCTCGGGCATGTTCTGCAACACGACCATGGTCGACATGTTCAGCGTGCCGATGAGCATCCGGCTCACGGGAGCCAAGGACCAGACCACGGGCACCCTGCGCGACGGGGGCCGGGCCGCGGTGTTCAGCGCCGTCAAGCAGGTCGCGGAGTTCGCCCCCCTGGTCGTCGACGACCTTCGCGTGATCGCTCCCGGCCACGGCCTCGACGCGGGCCTGTTCGCCAAGGACTACTTCGCCCCGTACATCGACCAGGTGTGGAGCACCTACACCGGTAAGGACCTGACGGTCACCACCAACGCAGGCACCTTCACCGGCCGGGTACGCGCCGACAAGTTCACCTTCGACGGTCCGGCCCCGGTCGCCTTCGGCAAACCGTCCACCCGCGACGTCCTGTTCTGCGACGGCAACCTCGCCGCCCCGAACGACGGCACCACCGGTCCTGTCGCCGCCGTCCTGGGCGCCGGCTTCAACCGCTCCACCCTGCTCGGCAACCCCGCCCAGCCGGTCACCGACGCATCGGCGTTCTACCGGACCGACCTGACGAACCACTACGCGAAGGCCGTTCACGCGGCGACACAGGACGGCAAGGCCTACGGCTTCGCCTTCGACGACGTCGCCGACTTCGCGTCCTACATCCAGGACACCGCACCCACCGGGATCCGGCTGACCCTGACGCCGTTCTAGATGTGCTGCCCCGGGACGTCGGGGACCCGTCGAAGGCGCCGGGTGCAGGAAGTGCGCGATGCGGGCCGGTCCCCACCGGCGCGGCAGGCGGACGACGAGCGCGGCAACTGCACGTCGCACCGGTGGTCCTGGACACCCAGGTGTCCGTGTGGCCGCCGGGGCCTCCACCGCCGCTCAGCGGCGGCTGGACCTGACGCCCGGCGCTCCGACAGTGGGGGGTTGGAATTCCAACCCCCCGGTTCTGGCCCGGGTATGACGTTCTGTGGCGGGGCCGGTGCATGAGGACTCAGCCGAACGGGGATTACAGCTGGGTGAAAAGCAGGGGGTACGGCAACGTTTGGTACCGCAGGCGGCTGCCCCACTGGTTACGGGGGCTGCTCGTCCTCGCGGCCGGAGGGGGAGTCCTGCTCTGCGGTCAGCAGGTCGCCGAAGGCTACGGAGCGACCATGGAGTACCGCGACGCGCCGGTCTGCCAGGGCGGGGGCCGGAGCGGGGACGGGGACGAGGGGGAACTGTGCGTGCGGCGCGAGGCGGGCACGGTGCTCGACCGGCGGACGGGTGAGCGCTGCACGTCCAACGACACGAGTGGCGGCACGACGGGAGGCATCACGACCGGGGGAGTCACGGCCGGAGGCGGTATGAACACCGCCGGTGGCGGCATCGGTGGTGTGGCGGTCGGCGGTGTGACCACCGCGGGCGGCGGAGGCGGCGGTACGAGCTGTACGACGTACTACGACCTGAAGGTTCAACGGCCGGGGAGTACCAAGTGGTTGAGCGTGGGGTCGGAGACGTACGACGACGCCAGGAAGGGTGACCACGCCGAAGTCCGGCTGTTTCAGGGGGACGTCGTGGAGCTGAGGGTCCGCGGCCACATCGACTCCTACGAGCCCTCCTCGCAGCAGGCGATCGTCCCGTGGATCGCGCTGGGCTGCCTGATCCTGGCGGGCGGCGCATGGGCATTGGTGAGCGGGCGGCTCTCCGGCCTCTTCGCCTTCTTCAACTTCGGCTCGCTGTTCGTGGCCCTTGGGGTCGGCTGGCTCGGCTCCATGGCGATGTTCGGCGGCCACCCCGTGGCCTGGGTGTTCGCCATGGTGTGGACGGGCTTCGCGGTCTTCTGGACCGTGGATACCTGGCGGGACAGGTAGCAGCCCGTTCGAGCGCCTCCCGTCGGAGTACCGGCGGGCCGCCCTCGCCGGCGCAGTCGTGCGGGAGAAGGTGCGCACCACCACCGCCGTGCGGACCGGCTGTACGACGTCGGCGCACACCGGCAGGCGGCGATGCCCGAGCGGATGGACGCGTCCTCGGCCGCCGACCCGGAGCAGGACAACCAGGAGCCGGAAGCCAGGTGCCGTGAGGTGATCGATCTGACGTCCGTGCGGGCCTTGAAGGAGTCCCGCACGGACGGGGAAGCCCGCGACCTCACTGCGAGCGGCTGCGCCACCTCCAGGACGCCTTGGCCTGCTTACATGCCGTTTCGGGGCCGGAAGCGGAGGTTCAGGTCCCCTCGCCACCCCGGGCAGCTCTCCCTGCGGCTGGGCGAACCACGGTCTCCGCCCAGCCGGGGATCAGCGTCTCCTTGCCACGGTTGTGGATCAGACGTACAGGAAGGTGCCGGGGACGGCCACGACACCGGAGGTGGTCACCAGGGTCACCGTCGCGGATCCGGCCGCACCGGCCGGGGTGGTCCCGGTGACGGTGGTGGCGCTCGCCGTCACACCTGTTGCGGGGACGCCGTTGAACAGCACGGCGACGGTGCCACCCAGGTTGCTGCCTGTGATGGTGAAGGAGGTGCCGCCGGCCGCGGGGCCGGTCGCCGGCACGATCCCCGTGGGCGCCGGGATCGGCGGGAGCGCGAAGTAGGTGAACCCGCCCGGGACGGTCGTGCTGCCGCCCGGGCCGGTCACCGTGACGGGCACGTTCCCACCGGCCGCCGGACCTGCCGGGGTCAGGCCGAGCAGAAGGGTGCCGGCCGGATTGATGAACAGAACGGTGGACGGGGTGCTGCCGAAGGTGACGCTCGCCCCGGTCAGATGGGTGCCGATGATGATGTACGGGGTTCCACCGGTGACCGGTCCCACTGCGGGAACGATGGCCACCGCGGTGGGTGGGAGGGGTGGTGTGACGTAGGTGAAGCCGCCGGGAACGGTGGTGGTGCCCGAGGGGCTGATCAGGGTGACGACGGCGTTTCCGGCCGCACCGCCCGGGGTGATGCCGGTGACGCTGGTAGCCGTGGCGGTCACGCCGGTGGCGGGAACGCCGTTGAAGAGCACCCCGGTGACACCTGCCAGGTTGGTGCCGGTGATGGTGAAGGGGGTGCCACCGGTGGTGGGGCCGCTGGTGGGGCTGATCGCGCTGGGGGCCGGCGGGGGTGCCAGGTAGGTGTAGGGAAGGGGGTTGCTGGTGCCGGCCGGGGTGGTGACGGTGACCAGTACGGTGCCGGGGGCGTGCGGAGGCGCGATCACCACCAGGGTGTCGGGCCGTGGGTGGTCCCCGCCCGGACGGCCGTCGCCGGTATGTCCGTCGCCATGACCGTCGTGTCCACCCTGCCAGGCCGGGGGCTCCGTCCCCGGGACGGCGCTCGCCGACTGATCCCAGCCGTCGTCCGGGAGGCCGGCGAGGCCCCATTGGACGATGGTGGCCGGCGTGCCGCCGAAGGAGACACTCACGGCGCCGCGCAGGTTCTGCCCGGTCAGCCGGACCGTGTTGCCACCGGTCGCGGGTCCGGTGGTCGGCACCAAGGCGAGCAGGACGGGCGGGCCGGCAGGAGGGACGGGCCACGCGCCGGCGAGTTGGTGCGGAGGGGCGAGAGCGTTCGGAGTCATAGTCGGTAGTCCCTTTGCAGAGAAGTGGTGGGAAAGTCGGATCGGAAGATCCGCAACGCACGTTGCCAGTGCCGCCCGTGGTGCTCGGGGCGCCGGGGGCGCGGAGCGTGCGGCAGAGCCTGGCGCGAGTGGTCAGCGCCGGTTGGTGCGCAACGCATGCGGCACCCGTCGCCAGGGATCGGCTGCCGGCGCGGCGTGTGCTCATGGTGCGGGCGGAACAGGACCCGGCGGACACGGCGTGGACCGAGTCGGCGGGAACGGGACCGCGCTGCCGATCCAGTAACCCACCTGCCGGCCGAGGCGCTCAACAGCGCGGGGTGGACGTCACCCGATCGGTGTAACCGGACGCCGTTCGCGACGTGGTGGGCGGGGTGTGGAGTGCGGCGTGGGGTGTGTCATCTCCTCGGACGGGCGGCTGGGCCATCCGGGTGAAGCTGGTGGCGAAGGTATGGCCCGCTCCCGTTCGGCGGTGCTTGTAATCGGCTGTACCGGCAAGCGGGGCGCCCATCCTCCGCCGGGGTCGACCAGCCTTACCGCGAGCGGTGGCTGCGTCGTGAGGGGCACCCCGGCGGGTGTGCCGCGAGGGCGTCGTTTCCCGACCTCGCGGCTTCATGGACCAGGCGGCCCCAGCCTTCACTTCCTCGCACAAAGGGGTTCATTTCCATGGCACTTATCATCACTCCTGTCACCGTTTCCGCGTGTTCCAGTTTCACCGTCTCCGCCACCGGTGCTCCGGCCACAGCGGTGAACGCGACCTTCAGCTACGACGGCGCACCCCCGCAGACCGTGGCGGTGACGGCGGGCGCGGCCGGACCTGTCACCTTCGTCGCGGCCGGTTCAGGCGCTCAGCTGGTGTCGGTGGTGTACACCGACGCCGGCAGCGCGGTCGTGGGTGCCGCCACCGGCACCGTCACGGTCACCGCCGCTCCGGCAGGGACGCTGACCACGACGCTGACCACCACCGGGGGCGTCACGACGGCGGCCACCACCCTCACCTGCCCGGCCGGGCTGACCGGCCTGAACGGCACGATCACCTACACCCTGCCCGGCGGGGCGACGGTGACGGCCACGGTCACCAACGGCGTGGTGGCCACCGTACCGTTGGGCGTGAGCCTGCTGCCGGGACAGACCGTCGGTGTCAGCTTCACACCCGCCGCCGGTACCTGCGCCGCCTGCACGTTCGCACCCATCACCGTCACGGTGCCCGCGCAGGCGACCTGTTCCGTGGTGGTGCTGCCGGTCGTCGCTCCGGTGACCGTCGGTCAGCCCGTCCAGGTCACCGCCGTCGTGACCTGTGGCGGCAGTCCGGTCGCCGGCGCCACGGTCACCTTCAACGGCGGCACCTCACCGGTGACCGTCACCACCAACGCCCTGGGCATCGCCACCGGTCTGCTCACGTTCGGTACCGCGGGCACCGCCACGGTGACCGCCACCGTCACCGCGGCCGGCACCTCCTGCTCGTGCAGCGGTGTCGTCTCCCTGCCGATCACCATCACGGTCCAACAGTCCGGCACCGGGCCTCTGCAGGCGTTGCCGGCCTGCTGGCGGGTGAACGTACCGTTCCCGCTGCCGAACCTGTTCACCGCCACCCTGCGCGCGACGGTGACACCCCCCATGGCCGGGGTACTGGTGACCTTCTCCGTGGGCGGGCAGGTGGTCGGTACCGCCGTCACCGACGCCTCCGGTACGGCCACCCTCAACGCGGGCCTGTCGCTCCTTCAGATCCTGAGCGGCACCTACACCGCCTCCGCCACGATCAACGGCACACCGGTCCAGGCCACGGGCACTCTCACCCCCTGCCTGCCTCCCGTGTGACCCATCGCACCCGAAGCCTCCGTCGGCCACGCTGACGGAGTGGCCCCCTCGGCACGGCCCCGGACCACTCCGGTGCCGTGCCGAGGGGGCCGGTCGTGCAACCGCTCGCCGACCGACCGGGGGCGGGTCCGGGCAAGGCCGCTCGCACGGTGAGGCGGTCCGGTCCGGCCCGCTCCCGTACGCGAGAGCCCGCCGGTGGGTGACGGCCGTGCTCGTCGTCATCACCCCTCCTGGGGTTGCCACGAGTGCGTGGGAGGACCGACCCCCGGTGCCTGGCTCGACGTACCCCATGGGCAGCCGTCCGCCGCCGCGGCTTCAGTGGTCGATGGAGATGATGCTGGTGACGTCTCCCGTCACGAAGCCGACCAGACTGCCGCAGGTGGGCAGGCACAGGGCCGGCGGCCGTGACCGTCACCGGCAGCAACCTCGACTCCACGGACTCGGTCACCTTCGAGGGCACGCCGGCACCGTTCGCGGTGATCAACGCGACCACCCTGTCGGCCACCCCACCCGGCACGGCAGGAGCGGTCGACGTGGTCGTCACCGACCCCGCGGGGTCGTCACCGACCCCGCGGGGTCGGCAATCGACGCCGGCGCCTCCACCTACGGTGCGTCTCCCGGTATCCGAGCACGGCGCCCCGTACGAACGAGCACTGAATCCCGCCCGGGCACTGGCCCGGGCGGGATTCTCTGCTGGCCGACTGCGCCGACGTGGCGACCGCAAGGCACGACAGCTCGCCTGGCGGGGTGGCATGACGGAATCGGGTACGTGGTGCGTGCCGAGACAGCCGTGCTGCTGTTCGCCGCGGCACGGACAGCCGGGGGTCACTCCGGTCGCCCGAACCCGGGCTCAGCCCCGCGGGGTGCCGTCGTCTCGCCGAGAGCTGAGCGTCGCCGGCCTGTCCGGCGGTGGGGTGGACAGGCCGGGGAGCGGCACCATCGGGGGCGCGAGTCGGCTGAGGCTTCGTGGTCGTTTCGCCGCGCGAGCCTCGCCCGCTATCGGTGAGCGCGCACGATCCCGAAGCCGGCGCGGGAGTGTGGAACACCGCGGACAGGGCCGAACGAATGTCGCCGTCCGACACGGGGCGTGGCGTGGCGGCCGGGGCTCGCGCACGCCTGTGTCCCGCTGCCCTACGGGAGCGGGACACAGGCCGGGCCCGGAACAGGGCTCGTGCGGCGGCTAGGTGTCGGAACGCGACGTATCCTCCTGCGGCACCAGGCCCATGTGCACGGCCAGGGCCGTGGCGAGGGAGGCGATGGTCGGGTGCTGCCAGACGAAGTTGCTCGCGAGGCGGACAGAGAGGTCGGAGTCGAGGCGGATGCGTAGTTCGGTGGCCAGAAGAGAGTCGAATCCGAGGGACTTCAAGGGCGTCTGCGGGTCGAGTGAGGCGCTCCCGGTACGCAGGATGGCCCGGATGTGGTCGGCCAGATAACTCTCCAGGGCCGTCTGGCGGGCGATGCCCGCGGGCAGGGCCTCGATAAGGGCCCGGATGTCCGAGTCACCGGTTCCGGAGTGCTGCCGCTCAGCGGGGACACCGTCTGGCGTGAGGAGGGCGAACAGGCTGGAGTCGGCGGCCGTGCGGGGGACCCAGGTATGGGGCGGCCCGGGGATCACGGCCGTCTGCACCCTTTGGTGGGTGAGGAGGCAGTGCAGCGCCTCCAGGCCCTGGCGGGTGGGAATCGTCTCGTAACCGCGCTCGGCGAAATCGGTCGCCTGGCCCGTTTCCCCCCACGGGCCCCAGTCGACGGCCAGCGTGGGCAGACCTTTCCGGGTGCGCCAGGTGGCGAAGGCGTCGAGCCAGGCATTGGCCGCCGCGTACACGCCCTGTCCCGCGTTGCCCAGCAGGGAGCTCATCGAGGAGTAGAGGACGAACCAGTCCAGCGCGTGGCCGGCCGTGGCGTTGTGGAGGTTCCAGGCACCGGTGACCTTCGGGGCCCAGACCCGCCTGAGTTGGTGATCGCGGATGGTCGTCAACGCGGCGTCGTCGAGGACCATGGCGCAGTGCACCACGCCGCGCAGCGGAACACCGTCCTTCGTGGCGGCCTCGAACAGCCGTTCAGCGGTGCCGGGCCGGGAGATGTCGCCCAGCACGACCGTGGTGTCGACAGCCAGGTCGTTGATTGCGCGAGCGGCGTCCAGCGACGGGGGCCGGCGGCCGTTGAGGACGATCCGGCCGGCTCCCTGCTCGGCCAGCCAGCGAGCGGTGGCGAGGCCCAGCCCGCCCAGACCCCCGGTGATGACGTAGGCGCCGTCGGCCCGTACGACGGGCGGGCCCTCGGGCACCACGGCGGGAATCTCTCCCCGGTCGGGCACTGTCAGCACGATCTTGCCGGTGTGTGCGGCCCGGGCCATCAGACGGAAGGCGTCGGTCGCGCACTCCAACGGGTACTCGGTGCAGAGCAGTGGTTTGAGCCGCCTCGCCGTGACGTGGTCCATGACTTCACGCAGCACCGTGGCCAGCAACTCCGGCCGGCGTTGCTGAAGCTCGATGAGATCGACCGTGCTGAAGGTGATGTTGTGACGCAGCGGGCCCAGCTTGAGGGCGGCGTCGGCCAGGATGTCGCGTACGCCCAGTTCGACGAAGCGCCCGAAGGGCCGCAGGCTTTCGAGTCCGGCGCGGACGGCCGGTCCCGTCAGGGAGTTGAGGACGACGTCCACCCCTTGGCCCTCGGTGGCCCGACGAGCCTCTTCGGCGAAGTCCAGGGTGCGCGAGTCCATGACGCAGCGGATCCCCAGGCCACGCAGCTGGTGCCGCTTCACCTCCGTTCCGGCCGTCGCCAGGACGTCAGCGCCCAGCAGGCGGGCGACGGCGATCGCGGCCCGGCCAGTGCCTCCGGTGGCGGAGTGGATCAGCACGCGTTCACCGGGAGCGAGCCGTGCGACGTGGTGCAGGGCGTACCAGGCGGTGAGGTAGGCCGTGGGCAGCCCGGCCGCCATGACGGGTGTGAAGTCTCGCGGCACGGGAGCGACCGCGGTGGCGGGGACGGTGACGAAGGAGCCGAAGGCGCCGCCCTCCAGCTGAACGGCCAGTACGGCGTCCCCCTGGCGGAGGTGGTCCACGCCAGGTCCCACCGCGCTGATCACACCCGCGCACTCGAACCCGATGCGGTAGGCAGTGGCCGGCTCGGAGCCGAGCATGCCCAGAGAGGTGAGGACGTCACGGAAGTTGACACCGGCCGCCTGGACCCGCAGTTCGACCTCACCGGGCCCGGGCCGGCGACGCCCGGTCGCGGCCGTTTCCACGCTGTCGAGGTCGCCGAACCGCCCGACGCGCAGACGGAACCCGTCGTGTCCGAACCGAACGGTCCGGACGGTGCGGGCCGCCGCCTCGGCAGGGGTGACGGGCGCGGGCTCGATGCGCGCGACGAACCGGGTGCCACCGCGCAGTGCGACCTCGTCCTCGGGAGCGTCGGCCAGGAGTTCGGCGGCCAGCGCCCGCAGACCGTCCTCCTCGGGACCGGTGTCGATGAGCGTGGGCCGCATCCCGGGCCGCTCCACGGCAAGGACCCGCGCGACACCGCGCACGCTGCTCTGGCCGAGGTGACAGGTCTCGTCCGCGGCGACGGCGTACGCCTTCTCGGTGGCCGCGTACAGACGCCACGTTCCGCTGCCCTCGTCGGCGGCCTGCGCCAGTGCGAGTAGCCGGCGTGCGCGCTGTTGCGCGCCCTGAGTGGTGTCCGCGTCACCGGCGGAGGAGGAGCTGTACAGCAGGACGACGGCGCGCCAGGGGTCGCTTCCGGCAGCCAGGTACTGACCGAAGACCTCTGCCAAGGAGGCCAGATCACCTGAGGCCGGCGGGATGTCCCGCACCTGGACCCGGGCCCCGGCGGTGCGCAGGATGGCGGCCAGGCTGTCGGCTCGGCCGTCGCTCTCACCGAGAACGAGCCAGTTCCCCGGCGGAGTGGGGGTGGTACGGGGATAGGGGGCGCGGTGCCAGCCGAGTTCCATGAACCACTGGTCGACGGAGCTCTCTTCGGCAGGTGCGCCGAGTCGGAAGCGCACGTCGTCGAGCGCGACGACCGGGCGGCCGTGCGCGTCCAGCGCCCGGACGTTCCCGGCGAGTGTCGTGTCGCTGTTCTCCGTGACCAGCGCGTGTGCGTGAACGGCCTGCGCGGGGTCGCCGAGGAGACGCAGGGCGCCGATCCCGACCGGCAGGATCGGTGCGTGTGCGCCGTCCTGGGCGGCTCCCGCGACCAGCAATTGCAGACACAGGTCCAGGAGGACGGGGTGTGCGCTCAGGGCCGGGGCCGGGGTGCGAGCGGCTTCCGGCAGTCGGATGCGGGCCCAGAAACTGTCCCTCTGCTTCGTGGTCCGCAGTGAGGTGATGCCCGTGAAGGCCGGGCCGTGCTCCAGTCCGCGGGCCCGCAGTCCGGCGTAGAGGCTCTCGGGGTCAAGGGGGACGGGGTGCTTGCGGTGCAGGCCCGGGATGGAGGCGGTGCGAGTGGCGTGGGGCGCGAGCGCGCGGCGGGCGATGGCCGAGGCGTGCGGTTGCCACGAACCGTCCGGAGCACGCGAGTGCATCTCACAGGCGGCCTGTTCGCCGTCGGTGACAGTGACGGTCGTGCTCACTTCGGTGTCGCGGTTCACGCGCAGCAGGTCGTGGAAGGTGATGTCGACGAGGTCGACGTCCGTCGCGCCGGCGGACAGCGCGGTGAGGGCCGTGGTGTGGAACACCGCGCAGAAACCGGCTCCCGGCAGGACGGGGGCGCCGTGGACGCGGTGGTCGTCGAGCCAGGGCAGATGCTGGGCCGGAGCGGTGGCGTGCCAGCTGTGACGGACCGGATCGCCGGGGACCTCGGTGTGCCGGCCGGGCAGCGCTCCGTCGTCGGCGAGGGGCGTCTGCCCGACGGCCCAGTGGCGCGTGCGATCGAAAGTGATGGTCGGTACGTCGGCCAGCGAGCCGTCGCGGTACAGCGGCGTCCAGTCGACGGTGCCGCCGTGGCAGTGGAGGGCGGCGAGCTGCGTCCGGAAGGTGGCCGTCTCGTCCTGGCCGCGGCGCAGGGTGGGGAGGACGACGGCGTCGGGGAACTGCGGGGCCAGACAGTCGGTGAGGGACTGGGTGACCACGGGGTGCGGTGAGATCTCGATGTAGATCTGGTGCCGGTCCAGGGCCGCGGCGGTCACGGCGGGGTGGAAACGAACGGGCCGGCGGAGGTTGTCGCACCAGTAGGCGGCGTCGAGCAGCGGACTCCGCGTCGGGTCCTCGCTGACGGTGGAGTAGAACGGGACGCGGGGCGGGCGGGGGGTGAGACCGGACAGTGCCTGGTGCAGGTCGGCCAGCAACGGGTCGACGTGCGGGCTGTGCGAGGCGACGTCCACCGCGATGGGCACGGCCGGGACGCCCCGCTCCTCCCACCGGGTGATCAGACGGGCGACCTCGTCGGCGTCGCCGGAGATGACAGTGGTGTCGGGCGCGGCCAGGACCGCGACGGACACGGCGTCGGCTCCGGCATCGGCGAGGGCCGTTTCCACCGTGGCCCGGTCCAGGGCGACACTGGCCATCGCTCCCGTGCCGGCGATCCGCTCCAGCAGCGACGAGCGCCGGCAGATGACGCGGACCCCGTCAGCGAGGGTGAGGGCTCCGGCCACGACCGCGGCGGCGGCCTCTCCCATGGAATGGCCGATGACAGCGGCCGGTTGGACGCCGTGTTCCTGCCAGGCCGCGGCGAGAGCGACCTGCAGGGCGAAGAGGACCGGTTGGATCTTCGGGCAGCCGGTGAGGGGTTCGCCGGCCCGGACCAGTTCCAGGACGGAGAAGCCCGCCTCCTTGCGGATGAGCCCGTCGACCCCGGTCAGGGCCTTGCGGAAGGCCTCGTCCCGGTCGAGGAGTTCGCGGCCCATGCCGGGCCACTGAGAGCCCTGGCCGGAGAACACCCAGACGGCACGCCGGGGAGCGATGACGTCGGCCGTACCGGAGACCAAGGAGGGAGCCGGGAGTCCGCCGACGAACAGCCGCAGCGCGTCGGCGGTCTCGCCGCGGGACCGGGCGATGACCGCCAGGCGTCCCCGCCCGAGGCTGCGGCGCAGCGCCAGGCTGTGCGCGACATCCCGGAGCGGGACGTTCCTGCCGTCCGTCTCCAGCCAGTCCGCCAGCCTGCGGGCGGCCTCCGGGAGGGCCCGTTGGGACCCGGCGGCCACGAGGATCACCTCGGGCGGCGCCGTCCGGGGGTTGCGGGGAGACGGCAGGGTGGCCCGGCGGGAGGGACGTGGGGGTTCCTGGAGGATGACGTGGGCGTTGGTTCCGGAGAAACCGAACGAGGACACCACAGCCAGCCTGACCGGCTCCTTGGCGGGCCATGTGATGTTCTCCAACGGGACGAACAGACGAGTGGCGTCTGCGGAGATGGCCGGATTCCACCGTGTGAAATGGAGGTTCGGAGGGATGATTCCGCGCTGCAGGCACAAGACGGTCTTGATCAGCCCGGTGATTCCGGCGGCCGGCTCGAGGTGGCCGAGATTGGTCTTGACCGAGCCGAGGGCGCAGGGAGAGAGGCCACTGCCGTACACAGCGGCCAGACTCGCGAACTCCACGGGGTCGCCCACCGGGGTGCCCGTGCCGTGTGCTTCGATCAGTGAGATCCGGGCCGGATCGACACCGGCCCGGTGGAGCGCGGCGCGGTAGAGGGACTGCTGGGCGTCGGCGGACGGGGCGGCGAGGCCGTCGGAGCGACCGTCCTGGTTGACCGCGGACCCGCGGACGACGGCGAGGATGCGATCGCCGTCCCGGCGTGCCTCGGGCAGGCGCTTGAGAACGACGACCCCACAGCCCTCACCGCGGACGAACCCGTCCGCCGCCGCGTCGAAGGTGTGGCAGTGCCCGGTCGGTGAGAGCATGCCCATCCGGGCGAAGGACCGGGTGATGCGCGGGGCGAGCATGAGCGTGACGCCGCCCGCGAGGGCCAGGTCGCACTCCTTGCGATGCAGGGCCTCGCACGCCAGGTGGAAGGCGACCAGGGACGATGAGCACGCGGTGTCGAGAGCGACGCTGGGGCCGTGCAGGCCGAGGAGGTAGGAGATCCGTCCGGCGGCGACGCAGTGGCCGTTCGTCAGGATGGAGCCCTCCAGTTCCTCGGGTCGGCCGGCCAGTTGGTCCATGTAGTCGTTGTAACTCAGCCCTGTGAAGACGCCGGTCGGAGAGCCCGCGAGCTGGTCGGGGGGCAGTCCGGCGTGTTCCAGGGCCTCCCAGGCGACCTCCAGAAGGAGCCGGTGCTGGGGGTCGAGGACGTCGGCCTCGCGTCCCGCGACGCCGAAGAAGTCCGCGTCGAACCGCGAGACGTCCGTCAGATAGCCGCCCTGTTGCGGGGCCGGGTGCGTGTCGGCGTGCGGCCTGTGCCCGGGGCCGGCCACATCCCGGCCGGGCGGGGGAGCGCCGACCGCGTCGCGTCCTTCCGACAGCAGACGCCATAAGGATGCTGGAGAGTCGACGTCTCCGGGGAGACGGCAGCCCATGCCGATGACGGCGATGGGTGCGTTCGCCGGCCGAGGGCCGTGCGTGTCGTTGGCCACGAAAGTCTCCTTGGTGTGGGGGAGTGGGGAGGAGCGCGGGCCGCGCCGGGAGAGGCGGGCGGACCGCGGGCCGGGCCGTGCGACGGCGGGCTCGGCGCACCGGAGCCCGCAGGCGCGAGTGGACGAGGCGGCCGTCGCCACGTGTCCGAGGGATGACCGTGGCACTCGTGGAACACCTGGCTCCGCGGGGCGTCCACGGTCTCGGACCGGGCGACGGCGATTGGACGGTGGCGGCACGGGGTCAGACGTCCGGTCCGCCCAGCAGGATCGCGCTCTTCACGCCCCCGACCTGGTAGTTGAAGGTGAACGCGTAGTCGAAGTCGAGGGGGCGTGACAGCGTCCCGGGGACCGGGTCGAAGGTCAGGTGTTCGGCCGGCTGCTCGCAGTTGGCGGTGGGGCACACCTGGCTGTTCCGCATCATCAGCAGGGTCAGTGCCACCCCCAGACAGCCGGCCGGCGCACCGTTGTGACCGAAGCAGCCCTCCTGCGAGGACATCAGGAGGTCGTGTGACGCGGAGCCGTACAGCTCCCTGATCGCATTCGCCTCGAACGCCGTGACGACGACGTTGCCGTCGCTGCCCCCGTGGATGTACGGCACCTGAGCGATGTCCCAGGTGTCGCCGAGGCACCTTCGCACCGCGGACACCAGCGCTTTCCCCGTCTCGTCGGAGGCCAGCGGGTTGGCGAGCCCGTCGCGCGTGGTGGCCTGCGCCAGGATCTGGCCGTAGATGCGCGCATCTCGTGCGAAGGCGTGTTCCCGGCTCTCGATGACGACGGTCGCGGATCCTTCGCCGTGGTTGATGCAGTCGGCGCGCTTGTCGTAGGGACGCATGAGGGCGTCGAACGACGGCAGCAGACTGGGCATGTCCTCGGAGCGCATGGCGTCGTACGCCTGCTGGGCTCCGCTCAGCAGGCGCTGGATGTTGCGGATCATCGTGACGCTGAAGACGTCAACCCCCGTCACCACCGCGATGTCGGCCTCCCCCGACGCGATCAGACTCAGGGCGTTGCCGACCTGGAGGGCCGAGGAGGCGCAGCCGCACGACACCGTGAAGTTGGCGCCCCTGGACCGGGTGAGAGCCCCTTGCACCAGGGCGACGTCCGACGGGGTGACGGCCTGCTCGGCCGCGACGAACATCTCCAGGGCCTCGGCGACGGGATAGGTCGCGGGGTCGGCGCGCAGCACGGCGAGGTAGCTGTCGATGTTGGCGTCCACGCCACCGCGGCCCACCAGGACGGCGGCTTCCTGGAGGTCCTCCTGCACATCGAGGCCCGCGTCCCGGCACGCCTGCGCGAGCGACACCAGTCCGAAGCGATGAGCGTCCGTGTAATGGCGTGAGAAGAACTCCGGGATACCCGGGACCTGTTCTTCGAAGGCCGCTGTGGAGAGGTTGACGCTGCCGTAGTAGACGCCCTTTTTGACGAGGCAGGACGTTCCGGTGGAGGCGACCTGCCATAGATCGTCGGCGGTGAACACCGGGCTCTCCGGGCCGGGTAGGCACAGTCCGATTCCGGTCACGACGGCGTCCCGCGCGCGTACGCCGGTGCGCCGCCTCACGAGGAACCTGCCCATGATAGTGAGTAGATCATTGAATTCCCCTCTGGATCGGATGATGGGTTATTCGGCCACACAGGTGCGGCGACACCAGCGGTAGACGGGCAATCGCTCCCCAGAGTGGAGGGAGTACAAGCCTGAGAACTCGAAATGTTCATAGGCGTTGCCGCACAGGATTTTCACTTGGGGTTCGTCCCTCGGGGATGCAACTTCCCATACGGTGGGAACTGCTACCCAGCCCGGCCCCCCGGAAAGCAATACCCGGACGGAACCAGGCGCTTTCGACTCCGGCGCGCTTTTTCCCTCATCGGCGTATGGTGAGTCCGTTGTCCCGGTGGCGAACGGACGGTGAAAAGGCGAGGGAAGAAGGCACCGGGACGCCATGAGGAAGGACCGAAGCAGAGAATTGACGAAGGCGCGGATCAGCATGATGACCTGCCAGACGTGAAGGGAGCCGTTACTCCCGGCGGCAAGCGGACGTCTCGCCGCGGCGGCCACGCACCGCAGACGCGGAGAGGGGGAAAGGGGCTGCGTGCTGCCGACTGGGCCGGGCACCAGCCGTCGACGGCTGGTGCCC